>JAXHTT010000085.1:0-16349 GCA_034190055.1 Pseudomonadota bacterium
GTGCACTGTTGCCTTACCAGCCTACCCATTGACTCGTGCCTATTTAGTGTCCAATAAGCACCACTCCTTAAACCTCGCTTAAATTTCGAGGCGGGGATTATCTCAGTTTCATGCAAGGCGATGCAAGTTTTGTTACCAACAAATAGCGTATACCTGTAAATTTAATTACAAAAAAGGTCGTAAAACAAAAAACGCACATCAAGATGCGCGTTTTTTAGTAGGTGAAATTTTATCTAGGGCCTTTCAGTTACAATTTTTGGTGTAACAAATATGAGTAACTCTCGCTTCTGCTGAAGCTGAGACGAATTTCTGAATAAGGCGCCAACAACCGGTAAGTCACCAAACAGGGGAACCTTTGATACGCCGTCAGAACTGGTTTGTTGGAAAATGCCACCAAGTACAATGGTTTCACCATTCTCAACAAGCACTTGTGTTTTAATTTCTTGTGTATCTATGGCTACCGCATCACCGGTAGATGTAGAAACGGTCTCGCCGCGGGTGTCTTGGGTTACAACTAAATCCAAAATAATGCGATTATCTGGCGTTATATGGGGAGTAACTTTAAGCGATAGTACCGCTTTTTTGAACTCCACTGATGTTGCGCCGCTCGACGTTGCTTGAACGTAAGGAATTTCTGTACCTTGTTCAATATAAGCTTCGTGCTGATTGGCGACTGTGATACGAGGGCTGGCGATGATTTCACCCTTGTTCTCTGATTCCAACGCAGAAAGTTCAAGGTCTAAAATAGTGCCGTCAACTAGGCTCGCAATTTGAAAGCCTATGCTTCCCGCAGCGCTGCTTACCGGAAGGTTTACGTTAAGACGATTTTCAATGCTCGGCACCACGCCACCGGCAATGGTATCGGCACCTTCAATACTACCAGACACGCCGTTATCATCTTGTCGGTCGCTGAACCCCCAGCGTACGCCTAACTGCTCATCAACGTCGTCAAGCACAGTAACCATACGGCTTTCTATCAGCACTTGTTTAACCGGGATATCTAACGCATCGATTGTTTTTCTTGCTTCATCAATAGACGCCAAGGTATCGCGAATAAGTAATGTATTGGTTCGTTCGTCCACGGTAACACCGCCACGATCCGACAGAATTCCACCCTCGGTAGATTTTAATATGGTGGCTAACGCTGAGGCTTTGGCGTAGTTAACCGAAATATTTACCGTGTGAAGAGGGGCTAAATCCGACACTTGTTTTTTAGATTGAAGCGCTTGAGTTTCACGAGCAGACAATTCTTCGGCAGGTGCAATTAATAAAATATTACCCTCTAAACGCTTGTCCAAGCCTTTAACGCGCAAAATCATGTCTAGCGCTTGGTCCCAAGGTACGCCAGATAAGCTAATGGTCACATTACCCGAAACCGTGTCAGTTGTGACTAAGTTAAATCCATTGACCTGGGCAATAATCTGTAGAACCTGCCTTACAGGAACATCTTGAAAGTCAAGAGAGATTGGATCACCTGTGTATTTTTGCTCTGTGCCTAAAGCTTCTTGTTGCTCGCTATCCATAGGTGAAATAGCAACGCGCAACACACTGTCTTTCACCGTGTTTTTAACGGTAACCTGACCTGAGTAGGTAATTTCAACTCGCGCGTCATTTTCATCTTCAAAAGTTTCTATGGTTGAAACAACAGTGCCGAAATCAGCAACGTTTAACTCAACCAGCTGATCTTCAGCTAAAGCAGTTTTGGTGAGCGTAAGCGTTACCTTTCCCTGTGATTCGATAAGTTGTACTTTTGGCGCTGTACCGACAAACTCTATTAGAGTTACCGCCGTACTGTTGGTAGCTTGGGTGAAGTCCAAGTTTGTCACCGTGGTAGTGGGGGCGGCCTCGTTCTGTTTAGCGTTAGGGTCTACCAACAAAGGTTCTTGCGCTTTAACGGGAGTCGATACCAAAAAGGTAAATGAAAATATTACGGCGACAGCAAAAGCAAGCCAATACCATCTAGGCGCTCTACGATTGAGAGACTTATTAAAAATGTATCGTTCGGCCATGCTTACTCTCCTGCCTTCGATGCTGTAGTCATTGTTGTTGTTTTCCTTTGCCAGCAGCCTGCACCATCAGGTAATAATTGTTCAATAGTAATTGAGTCGGTGCCAATTTGCATAATTTTGCCATAAAACAAGCCGATACGGCTTCCTACTTTCGCTTTATGTAACGCGCCATCGTTGCTTTTTAATAGTGCCCACTTTTCGTCTTTAACAGCAAAATTGCCCGCAAGTGCAAGTGCATCTATCCCATAAGCTTCCAGTGGTTCTTTCGTACGTTGAAAGTTGGGTTGTAGACAGTTTTCCACCCTTGCTTTAGCTACCGGCGCCGAATTTTTTCGGGGGCGGTCGAATGGGCTTCTTAATGTGCTTGCCGTATAGCTGAATGGCGGGTGTGTTTTGAATTCTGGATACGGTTCAATTTGAGGCTGTGCACGTTCTTTCACGCTTTGTGTGTAGGTCTGAAGATCATCAAGCTTCGGCGAACAGCCTGTAATGAGTAGTAAGATTAAAAGAGATAAAAGCGAACGAATCATTGTTCATCTCCTTCAATATCGGAGGAATTTTCAGAACGATAGGTTTTAGCCTGTAGTTTAAGAGATAAACCGCCTGCTTCGCGCTTAATATCAAAGTCGTGTAGTGTAACAATACGGGGTAAATCGGCCACTTTAGACACGAATTCCCCAAAGTTGTGGTATCCGCCACTGACTTCCATTTCTATAGGTAGCTCAGTGTAGAATTCTTTCGGTACTTCTTGTTGCCAGTTAAGTAGTTCAAATGTCAGACCTGCCGATGTGCCGACATAAGTGATGTCATCGAGTAGGCCTGGCGTTTCATTACTAGTAGGCAAACTTTTAAGCATGGAAGAAAAGTCTTCTTTTATCTTCGCAAGCTGCTCTTCATACGCCTCTAAATTAGCTGCAATACGATACTTGGCTTCAAACTGCAGTTTAAGCTCCTGCTCTTTCAACTCTGCTGCATCCATTATAGGTAGCTTAGGGCTAATTAAAGTGTAGTAGCTTATTGCGCCTACTAATATGGCAAGAAACGCAGCTACAACAATGCGAACTTCGTTTGGCCAAATTGCTATCTGTTCAAAGTCGAGTTCGTTCAGTTCTTTTAGTTTTGTAACGTCAAACTTCATTACTACTGCGCCCCACTACTTACAATTTCTAAAGGAGCAACGTTCGGGTTTATCGAAAACGTAAGCGTAAAGTTGCTAACTGCTCTAGCTGCGCTGCTGTCAGACTTAATGGTAGAAAGCTCTGCACCCACAAATACATTTGAAGTGTCTAATGCGCGCATGAAATCTGATAAGCGATTGTTTGAGTCGCTAATTCCTTCAATTTTGATGCTGTTGTTGGTTCGGGTCATTGATTCAAATGCCACCCCTTGGGGTACTAGTTTTGCAAGTTCATCAAAAACAATAGGGGCAACATTGCGGTTTGCCTGTAGTTGTTCGATGAGTGCCATGCGTTGCTCAACCGCACTTTTTCTCTCTTTTACCTTTTTAATCTCACCAATCTGCGCATCCAGTAGGGCTATTTCCCGCTCTAGGTATTGGTTTCGTGAGTTTTGATTATTAATCTGCTGGTCGATAGCTTGACCAATAAACCAAAAAATTAAACCCACAATAGCGGCAACCGCAACCAGGCCCGCTAAATACTGTTGTTTTTGATGTTGGCGCTGTTTTTCTCGCCAAGGCAGTAAATTTACATGTGCCATGGCGTAAAGCTCCGGCTCGCCAGACCCGCAGCAATTGCAAGCTGAGGTGCAATTTTGCTAAGTCGCGTAGTATCAAGTTTTGGATTAATCGTCATCTTGCTAAATGGGTTGAAGCAATCAACTTCAAGGCCTAAGTCTTGTTTCAGTATATCTACCAAGGGCTCAATGGTCGCCGCACCGCCGCTTAACAGAATTTTCTTTGGTCGCTCAGCATGCAAGGTACTCATATACATCTGTAGTGCGCGGTTGATATTCTGCTGAAGGTTAGCAGCAAATATGGGCAGTGTATCTTCCACCCAGTTACCTGAAAGTGTATCGTCAAGTAACTGGCGCTCTGCTACTTCGCGCTCAACCATATGAATGGCGCTAATATCATTGATTAGTTGGTTAAGACCGAATGCGTGCTCTTTTGTATAAATTACATTACCGTTTTTAACTACACATATTTGAAGCAGCGAAGCGCCCAAATTTATGCAGCAAATCGGTTCATCCTCAGCCTGTGGAGTGTAGAAAAAATCTAATGCATTACCAATGGCGTAATTTTCCATGTCAACAATCTTAGGCTCGAAGTTAGCTTCTCTTGCTAGCAACAATCGACTGTCGACGAGGTCTTTATGAGCGGCAGTTAACAGAACATTGACTTTGCCAGTGTGCGTCGCGCTTGGCCCCATTTCTTCAAAGTCTAAATAGACTTCTTCAAGAGGGTAGGGAATGAGACTGTCTGCCTCTATCTCGATTTGATTTTCAAGATCGTAATCGTTTTGTTCGGGGTCCATATAAACAATTTTACTGATGACAGATGTGCCTGCTACCGCAACATTCGCCAGCTTTAATTTTGTCTTCAACGATTTGCGAATTTTTTTTAGTGCAACGCTTACCGACTCATAATCTTTTATATCTCGTTCTGAAAACGCGATTTTAGTTATCGGCTCGCAGGCATACCCTTGAAGGACGAACCCGTCTTTTGATTGTTCTAGCCATACCGCTTTTATTTGACGCGTGCCTATGTCTAAGCCCACAATGGGCGGCAGCTTTTTTTTAAACAGCGATTTCATTTGCAAGTGTCCAGTTTCAAAGGTAGTTGCTCTAAAGTACAATATTACTCTATTAGTATAGTGCGTATGGTTCTACAGATAACACATACGTATAGAATATACGTCATTTCAACAAAATGTCTTGGTATCCGTTACAGTGAAGTACATTAAACCACTTATTTTATTTAGCTTTCTATCAGGCCTTCTTGGTTTTGCAGCACTGGTAGGTATTTACTTTTATATCAAACCTGACCTACCAAGTGTTACTGTACTTAAGGATGTACGACTGCAAACTCCTATGCAGATTTACACCAAAGACGGAAAACTTATTTCGCAATATGGAGTTAAACGGCGGATCCCGGTAAAACTTGAGGAAGTTCCACAAGAATTAATTGACGCCATACTTGCTACTGAAGATAGTCGTTTCTACGAACATCGCGGCATTGACCCTATTGGTATTGCACGTGCTGCTGTAAGTTTAGTGCTTACTGGTGAAAAGCGTCAGGGTGCGAGTACCTTAACCATGCAGCTAGCTAGAGGGTTTTTCCTTACTCGTGAAAAGACTTACATTAGAAAGATAAAAGAAATCTTTATTGCACTTCATATGGAGCAGGAGCTTTCTAAACAAGAAATATTGGAGTTGTACCTCAACAAAATTGAGTTGGGGCACAGGGCGTTTGGCTTTGGTGCTGCTGCGCAAGTGTATTACGGCAAACCGCTGGGCGAGCTTTCTTTGGCGCAAATTGCGACCATCGCGGGCCTGCCTAAAGCGCCTTCATTACTCAATCCTATTAGCGGGCCACAACGCTCAGTCGAACGCAGGCGGGTTGTACTTCTTCGAATGTTAGATGAGAAATACATTACAAAAGCGCAGTTCGATGAAGCAGCCAGTGCGCCAGTTACGGCTAGAAAACACGGCGCTGAGATTGAGGTCGATGCACCATACTTGGCGGATACCATTTACAATGAAATGGTAGAAATTTATGGAAAAGAAGAAGCGGAAACGGGCGGTTATCAGGTTTACGCTACAGCAACTTCAGACCTTCAACTCGCCGCACAGCGAGCGGTAGTGAGAAATCTTCACGATTACGATGAACGTCATGGATATAAAGGTGCCCTAGGATACTTGTGGAATACACCTAAATCAGAAGGAAAGAATGATCCGATCCCCCAACTTTCATTGAGCTTTGATATCAGTAATAAAAAGACGCGAGACGCGTGGGACAATGAATCACTCATGCGTGTGCTTGAAGAAGTTCCTCATATCAAACCCTTGTTGCCTGCTGTGGTTATGAAGGTTAATGAACAGTCGATAGATGTGCTCACAGTTGACGGCAGTACGATAACCGTAGAGTGGGACGGTCTTGATTGGGCTCGTCGTTACATTACAGACTTTAGGCAGGGCAGCGACCCTGAAACCGCGTTAGATGTTACCCAAGAGGGTGCGGTAATTTATATCAGACAACAAGAAGAGCAATGGCGCATTTCGCAAATACCGGAAGTTAGTGGTGCCTTTATTGCGCTTAATCCAAAAAATGGCGCCGTTGAAGCGGTTGTTGGTGGCTATAGTTTCTACCAGAGCCAGTTTAACAGGGCAACTCAGGCTAAGCGCCAGGTGGGCTCAAACATAAAGCCTTTTGTTTATTCAGCAGCAATAGACAGTGGTTATACACTCGCATCTATTATTAACGACGCGCCTATAAACCAATGGAATGCGGCTACAGGGGTTGCCTGGCGACCGCAAAACTCGCCGGCAGAATACGATGGCCCAATAAGAATGCGCAAAGCCCTGGGTAAATCCAAAAACGTGGTATCAGTTCGTTTACTTCGCGGTGTTGGTCTAAGAGAAACGGCAGACTATTTGACCCGGTTTGGCTTTAATAAAGACGACATTCCATTAGACGAAACTGTCTCTCTTGGTTCGAGTTCACATACGCCACTTGAAGTAGTAAGAGGCATGTCGGTCATCGCGAACGGCGGTTATTTAGTAAACCCTCATTTCATTAGCAAGGTACTTGACGAAAACGGTGACGAACTTTGGAAAGCGAACCCTGTTTGGGCATGTAATCGTTGTGAAAGCCAAAGCGAGCAAGAAATGCTACCTGAAGATGAAGACGCGGATATTGAAGCCTTACTCGCCGCTGAATTGAATCAAGATATCTTACTTGGCGACAGCGACGGTGATAATGAAACCATAGAAAAGATTATCGCGCCGCAGGTCATAACTGCACAAAATGCCTTTTTAGTTTCAGAGATGATGCGTACAGCGGTTAGAGCAAATGGAAATTGGAGCAAAAAGACCTATTGGCTAGGCACAGGCTGGCGTGCTCGCAATATTCTTCAGCGTACTGATATTGCTGGTAAAACAGGTACCACCAATGACTCTCGAGATACATGGTTTAGTGGCTTTCATAAAGACTTGGTGGCAACGGCTTGGGTTGGGTTCGACAACATGGGCCGTCAACTAGGCCGCGCAACGCGCAACCAAAACCTTATTAATAAGAATCCTGAGAAGTTTAACTGGATTGGCAACGCGTTGATTGGTATTGAAGACGGGGCTAAAGCGGCACAGCCGGCGTGGATCCGATTTATGCAGCACGCCCTTGAAAGTAAACCGCATACGCCTATGCCCGTACCAGAAAATATAGTACGTGTTCGCATTGATCGTACCAGTGGAAAGTTGACCAGACGTACAGACCATACGACACTATTCGAATATTTCCTGCAAGGGACTGAGCCGACAACTTACGTTCGCGATGACGAAGTGTTGGACCCAGCCACGCAGGATAAGACTACTGCGCCAGAGCCAGAAGAAATATTCTAATTAAAAATGGCACGCCACGAGCGTGCCGCTTCAGGCTTTAGGTGATGTTTTTGCCTGAACACATTATTGGAAAACCAATGTCAGAAGATTCACAGCGATATCTTTATATTCCTCATGCCGGCCCTTCATTGCTGGAAACTCCCCTACTTAATAAAGGCAGTGCTTTCACCGCACGTGAGCGTGCGGCCTTTAACTTAACTGGTCTTGTGCCTCCAAGGTATGAAACGATTGAAGAGCAGGTTGAACGTGCTTACATGCAGTACAGCAGCTTTGATGAAGCGCTAAATAAGCATATCTACCTGCGCGCTATACAAGACAATAATGAAACCTTGTTCTATCGCCTCATTCAAAAACACATTGATGAGATGATGCCCATCATCTACACCCCAACAGTGGGTGATGCGTGTGAACAGTTCTCTGATATCTATCGCAGTTCTCGCGGCTTGTTTGTGTCTTATGAAGAGCGCCATCAACTAGATGATATCGTTCGCAATGCGACTAAACGAAAAGTTAAAGTTATTGTTGTGACAGACGGAGAGCGCATTCTAGGCCTGGGCGACCAAGGTATAGGTGGTATGGGCATTCCTATCGGAAAGCTGTCGTTATACACAGCTTGCGGTGGTATCAGCCCGGCGTACACGTTGCCTGTGATGTTAGATGTAGGCACTAACAACGAAAAGCTACTTAATGACCCAATGTACATGGGCGCTCGCCACCCGCGTATTGGACAGGAAGAGTACGACGAGTTCGTTGATATGTTCATTAACGCTGTGAAGCGACGCTGGCCTGATGTAATGATTCAATTTGAAGATTTTGCTCAGCCAAACGCTATGCCGTTACTAAACCGCTATCGCAACGACGTATGCTGTTTTAATGACGATATTCAGGGTACCGCTGCCGTTACCCTTGGTACTATTTTGGCGGCGTGTAAAACCAAGCAGCAAAAGCTACGCGATATGAAGGTTGTGTTTGTAGGAGCGGGCTCTGCAGGCTGTGGCATTGCCGAAATGCTAATTCAGCAAATGGTATTTGAAGGCCTTACTGACGAACAAGCGCGTAAGCAAGTGTTCATGATTGACCGCTTTGGCTTGGTAACAGAAGGCATGGAAGGTCTACGCGACTTCCAACAAAAACTACAGCAGAAGAATGCTGACTTGGCAGATTGGACATTCAGCGGTGACTACGCTTCTTTGCTAGATGTGATGCACTGCGCGAAGCCAGACGTACTTATTGGTGTTTCAGGTCAACCAGGCTTATTCACTGAACAAGTTATTCGTGCCATGAAACAAGGCTGTGAGCTGCCAATTATCTTCCCGTTGAGTAACCCATCTCGTCAGGTTGAGGCGCGTCCCGAGCAAGTAATTGAATGGACCGAAGGTGAGGTAATTATTGCAACAGGTAGTCCGTTCAAGCCTGTTGAGTACAATGGCAATATTATCCCTATTGCTCAGTGTAATAACTCGTATATTTTCCCTGGCATCGGCCTTGGTGTTGTCGCATCAAAAGCCAAGCTTATCAGTGATGAAATGTTAATGGCAGCAAGTAACGCGCTAGCGGCAGCGTCGCCATTAGTCAACACGGGTCAAGGTTCACTATTACCACCACTTGCAGCGATTGCAGAAATTAGCCGTGAGATTGCTTTTGAAGTGGGTAAAGTAGCGATGGAGCAGGGACTAGCCTTGGAAATGTCTGACGACGCACTGCGCGCCAGCATTGAGCGCAACTTCTGGAAAGCCGAATACCGCCCTTATAAGCGCGTTAGCATTTAGTAAAATGTAATGGCGACAAGAAAGCAGGCTAAGCCTGCTTTTTTTGTGCCTGTAGATTAGGTTTTCTTCATTACTTCTCTAGCATTAACAGAAATAAACAAACGTAATTTGTTCGCTTTTTATACATCTCACGAGTAATCGTTAACAAATGTAAAATAGTGTTGCCTATGCGCAACATTTCCTTCGCTCATCATACTGCTTTTACCGGGTTATTTTTCTTAACGTACTGATAAGTAACGATTAATTCTAGTTGGCACAATGATTGATACTCTTCCTACTAGTTACAACAAGGAGCAAGAGGTGTTATTGATGACAAAGTTAAAGAGCAAGACTAATCCCTTCTGTGCGCGAGTTATTAAGCGCTCATTCTCTACGTCGTTAGTTATGGCTGCTCTTGCAACACTTTCTGCTTGTGGTGCAACTAATATTGATGTTGTAGCACATGATGTAAAGGCTACGGAAAAAGCTATCGAACCTGCTTCAAAAAGCCCAGTTGATGAACAAAGTGAAATGTTTGTTTACTTGGATGAATCCGACCTAATTGACGCCTACTACAAGGTTAAGTAACTCGAAATTATAGGTTTGCATGCTATCGATATAGTCATCGTTTTCACCCATGAATTCTTATTGGTAAGTATCGAATAGTACCAGTTTGCGGGCAAAGGACTGCTCGCCTTTTATTCATAAAGCCGCGCTTCAGGTAACTCTGGTGCGCAGCTTTTTTATGTCAATAAACGTATATCGCCGTTTATTAGTCGACAGTGTTGAGCTATAAGTCTTTAAAAGCTGTTCTTAGTAGCTATGTATTGCACTAACCTTAACGATAAAGTCATTTAAAGGAATTGCTATGTCGACAGAAAGTAACTACACACCACCCGAGGTTTGGACTCAGGCTGAGGATGACGGCAACAAGTGGGCCAGCATTAATCGTCCTGTGTCAGGCGCTACCCATGAGAAGGCTCGTCCTAATGGTGAACATGGTTTGCAGTTATACTCGTTAGCTACGCCTAACGGTCAGAAAGTTACCATCATGCTTGAAGAGTTGTTGGCAGCTGGCGAGAGCGAAGCAGAATACGACGCTTGGCTAATAAACATTGGTGAGGGCGATCAGTTTTCCTCTGGCTTTGTTGACGTTAATCCGAATAGTAAAATTCCTGCTATGGTCGACAGGACCACGTCACCAGAAACCAAGCTATTCGAGTCTGGATCAATCTTAGTTTACTTGGCGGAAAAATTCGGTAAGTTCATTCCGCAAGACGCCCATGCAAAGGCGGAATGTTTCAACTGGCTGTTCTGGCAGGTGGGGTCAGCGCCTTACTTAGGCGGTGGTTTCGGGCACTTCTACAGCTATGCGCCATATCCAATGGAATATCCTATCAACCGCTTTACCATGGAAACTAAGCGTCAGCTAGATGTGCTAGACAAGCACCTAGCAAACAACGAGTACATGGCAGGTAGCGAATACAGTATCGCTGATATGGCTATATGGCCGTGGTACGGCAATTTAGTGCTCGGAAATCTGTATGATGCAGCAACGTTCCTTCAAGTGCACGAGTACACCAACTTAGTCCGCTGGGCTAAGCAACTAGAGCAGCGAGAAGGAGTTAAACGAGGTCGTATCGTCAACAAAACCTGGGGCGACGATGGCCAGTTAGAAAATCGCCACAGCGCCAAAGATATCGACGACGCACTCGCCAACACCTAAATAATGGGGTCAGAGTCTGGACTCTGACCCTCAACTTTTAAATGAGCTCTGCCACACTCTTTAAGTAGGCTTGTTGAAGTGGTGTGAAATCCCATTCGTTTAGGGCTTCATCAAATTCAAAGTCGCCCACGCGGCCTCGCCAGCGTTCGTTAGGCACTGCAGACCAGCTTTTCATATATACCAGCTTTCCATGCAGGCAATGTAATACCTCAAGTTTTGCTGGTTCTTGCTCACTGTAAGTTACACGCTCTGAGACAATAGCCCCTTCTTCACAGTCTTGGTCAAAAAATACAAAACCGCGATAATTACCTCTTTCAGTAATGGTGACAAGCGAAGCATACTCTTTGCTGTCGGATACTTTTCTCATCGCAGGCAAATAACTGTCTACACGCTTAATTTGAAGCCCTTGTGATTTGTTATGCCACTGCCAACCTGAACTGCCCATAAAAGTTAGTTCGTTATTTTTGTCGTTGAAATCCATAAGCGTTTCAAAAGTCTTCCAAGACGCAAAAGCAATCATGCACAACATTATGAAACCGGTGATGAATATGAGTGGCTTTGTCATGGAGCAAGCCCTTAGTCGATTGCGAACTTCTAGTTTTCTATATACGAAAAAAGCACGCCGCTAGACTTTCATTGCAAAAAAGTAATTCGCTTTTTCCAGTCATACAAAGCTCGCCGACGCTGGTTTTCGTTTTTCGATGCCCCGACAATATTAATAGATATGTAAAGGCTACCACCTGATAACGAGTGCTTCATTGTGATTTGAAATAACGATTAGCATTATCTATTTTGTTTACTTTAATTGTTTTGTTGAATCAGCGATTATCCTTCTAAACGAAAAAGGTGATTAAAAAGCATTCTTAATCGCGCATGTAGTGCCCACTTTTAGCAAGACTATTAGCAAAGCTGAAAAGAGGGCGAGAAAAGAACTAGAAGGAATTCGCAATGAGTAAGTGTCCATTTTCAGGTACCGCTATAAATCCTACCACGCTAACATCTAGCAATGGTGCGCCCGTTGCCAATGACAATCAAAGTCGAACTGCAGGCTCGCGTGGCCCTGTTACTTTCGACAACCACTATCTATTCGAGAAGCTTGCGCACTTTAACCGCGAGCGAATTCCAGAGCGTGTAGTTCACGCTCGAGGTAGTGCAGCGCATGGGACTTTCACGCTAACTAAAAGTTTGTCTGACTATACTATTGCTGACTTCTTACAAAAAGAAGGGCAAAAAACTGATGTGTTTTTGCGCTTTTCTACTGTAGGTGGCGGCCAGGATTCAAGTGATTACGCCCGTGATCCTCGTGGTTTTTCGGTGAAGTTTTACACGGAACAGGGTAATTGGGATATGGTGGGAAATAACACACCTGTATTCTTCTTGCGAGATGGCATTAAGTTCCCGGACTTCATACACAGTCAGAAGAAGAACCCACGCACTAACTTGCCAGATCCGCAGGCGGTCTATGAGTTTTGGGCTAACAACCCGCAGTCATTACACCAATCAACGATTTTGATGTCTGACCGCGGTATACCGCTTTCCTATCGCCACGTGAATGGCTATAGCTCACATACTTTAAGCTTTTGGAATAACGCAGGTGAGCGCTATTGGGTGAAGTGGCACTTTAAAACTAATCAAGGTATTAAAACGCTTACTAACGAAGAAGCTGCGAAAATGCCAGCCTTCGGTGCCCAACAAGATCTGGTTGAAAGTATTGATAACGGTGATTTTCCATCGTGGACAGTAAACGTGCAGATTATGACCGAAGAGGAAGCACGTAATTATCATATCAATCCGTTTGATCTTACCAAGGTATGGCCGCACAGCGACTTCCCATTAATTGAAGTAGGACAGTTGGAATTAAACCGTAATGTTGATAACTACTTTGCAGAAACTGAGCAAGCCGCGTTCGCGCCGAGTAATTTGGTACCGGGTATTGGTGCGTCGCCAGACAGAATGCTTCAAGCGCGACTAATTGCCTATCAAGATGCTCACAGATACCGCATTGGGGCCAACTATAATCAAATACCGGTAAACGCACCACGTTGTCCGGTACACAATTATCAGCGAGGTGGTGCTTTTTCAGGAATTAACACAGCACTTGCGGGAAGTGGGGCAAACTTCTATCCAAACAACCGAGCGCGAATTGGTGAGCCTGCTGAAATGCCAGAGGTACAAGAGCCACCAATGCCTTTAGAGCAAGATGCATGGTTAGACATTTACGATAACCGTGATGAAGACAACTACTCGCAGGCGGGTGAGCTGTACCGCATTATGAGTGAAGATCAAAAGCAGCAGTTGGTTAGCAATATCGCTGATGGCCTAAGCCAAGCTACTAAGGATGTTCAAGAAGCCATGTTCGTGCAATACGACCTAGCTGATAGCGACTATGGTAAACGGGTAAGAAAGGCGGTAGCCAGCAAATAGAGTAAAAAGGGGCAGAGTACATTTATTAAAATGTACTCTGCCCTTTTTTTATTGGGTAGCGACTAGGGCGTAAACGTGCAAGCGAATAGCTTGAAGTGCACGTTCTTTCCAATTGTTCCAAGTAATACGGTTGCTAATTTCGTGCTGATTCAACGTAATATAACCATGATTTAGTGCCCACACTTGCATAGCCATATCTTGTTTTTCTTCAACAGACAGGTCCTTTTTAATTAACGCGGCAGTAAGCTTTGTTAGTGTGATAAAGGCTTTTTCACCTGCCTCAATAGCTTCATCCGAAGGCGTGTAACCCTTCAAGTTAGAAGCAAAAATTAGCCGATAATGAGCAGCGTGAGTTTCCGAAAACGTTAGAATACGCTCACAGCCGTCAATCACCTTTTCTGCTGCAGTATTGCCATCTGCCGCCAACATTTCACGTTCTACTAGTTCGAAACCTTCAATGTAGAGCGCATCTAAAATACCCTGCTTACCCTTGAAATGGCTATAGATGCCGATAGTAGACATGCCTGCGCCTTCGGCAATAGCACGAACACTCAGTGCGTTAGTGCCACCTTTTAAAAATAGCGCCGATGCGGCATCTAAAATTTTCTGTCTTGTATCTTTTTTCATTTAGATATCATTTGTATGTTGCGCAATATAACATCGGTATTAAACGTTATTTATAACGTTGTTATACTTCTTGTTTTACGTTTAACCTGCTTGTTGACAGGTCTTTTATAACAACACTATAGACGACAAATGACGTATTTACCTTTTCTCTAAGCCAATATCGTTAGCACACAGAATCACAGTGTTACGATGCTGCAACAATGTGATGCCGTAACAACATGTTGACTCACACATACTGATTAAAATAATCAGTGACCTTAGGCCATAAGTGCTGACATTTCCGTGAGAAAAACTTCATGTGACCGATTTCTTTGACGTTATGGGCCAGTGGGTCGAGTTCCTCCACCTCAGCTTCCATATTGGGGAAAACGCTAATCATATCGTGAACGTTGTGAATATTAGCAATGTCGTCGTCATTGGCGAGTAACCACTTAGAAGGTATCTGAATGGTGTCGTAGTGGTGCTGGTTTACATCACTGCCAAACCCTGTTTTTACGTAGCCTTTACCGTTACACCATTTTTGCCATTGGCGCGCTACTTTTTTAGGCAGTGGCTCTCCCATGCCTACCCACTGAGATTTTGTATGGCCGAACAGTAAATTACTCACGGGGATATAGAAATTCATAAAGAAATGCGCTTTTAGCAAATAGCTTTTACGCATGTTCCGTAAGCTACCTGATGAACTGCCAAAGTTACAAAAAGCAGTGAGGTCGTGTACGTTATGCATCAAACCCAGTAGTTGACCACCTGCGCTATGGCCAACAAGAAAATAGGGTACATTAGGGAAATGAATCTTTAGTGTCTCTAGCACCGCCGGCATATCTTGTTCACCCCAGGTTACTAGTGATGCATCGCTTTGTTTAACGCTACCCTTTACCGACTCGCCAATACCTCGGTTATCGAACGTGATAACGCCAAACCCTTGCTCACACAAATAAGCGGCAAATGCGGTGTAAAACTGACGTTTAATACCCGTCGCAGGGCCAATCATAATGGCTGCTTTAGCAGGGCAGGCTGGAGAAAAAAGAGAAGCGGCAAGCGGGGTGCTATCAGCACAGGTAACAGTGATATCTTTAACACTCGTATTCTTTATGGTGTCGTGTTGCTTCATTTTGCTCGACATGGGAGATCTCGAAAACTCATCTGGTCTAACCAGTAAACCTTCTGCACCAATAAAATGCAATATCCTGACTATTTATTTTTTTGATAGTTAATGCTGAGTAATAAGTGATTCGTAACGAGCACGCAAATGCTACGGCTTAGCTGGGATAAGTAAGCCATAGCATTTACGCTTTTAAAGAAGAGGTTTCTACACCGCTAGGGTAAAAACCTTAGAATTACGCTGGAAGTTATACAGCTCTTTTTTCACGGCAGGTAAAGCACTAATGTCTGCGGGCTCAAACCCTTGCTCTAAGAACCAGTGCGCTGTTACCGTTGTTAATACAAAAATGCTGTTAATACCGGCTTCTTTAGCACGCACTCGCACTTCATCTAAAATCCGTTCGCCGCGGTTTTTGCCGCGATAGTCTTGGTGTGTCGCCACACAGGCTAATTCGGCGCAGCCATCTTCTGGGTACAAGTATAAAGCAGCGCAGGCGATGATCATGCCGTCGCGCACTATCACTATGAACTGGTTAATCTCGTTCTCTAAACGCTCACGAGAACGCTTCACTAACACGCCGCTTTCTTCTAGCGGTTTTATTAGCTTTAAGATCCCGCCCACATCTTCGATGGTCGCTGCACGTAATTGCTCGTAATGGTGTTCCATTACAAGCGAGCCCGTACCGTCGCGGGTGAACAATTCTTGAAGCAGGGCACCGTCTTTTTCAAAACTGATACAGTGCGCGCGTGGAACCCCTGCGGCAACGCTGGTGGTAAGTGCACTTAGTACCGTATCTTCGGTGGTGATGTCACCTGCCATGATCAACTGCTCTAGCTGAGGACGTTCAATAGTGCGAAGTAATCTTCCTTCACGGTTGTATACGCCATCATAGTTTGAAAACACAATCAGCTTGTCAGCCTTAAGGGCGATAGCTGCTTGTGTAGCTACATCTTCATGGGATAAGTTAAACACTTCACCTGTTGATGAATAGCCCATAGGCGATAGCAGCACAATCGAGCCGTCGTTAAGATGGTCGTTAATGCCAGTCGTATCAATACGACGCACTAAACCCGTGTTTTCAAAGTCTACACCGCCACGTACGCCCATAGGTTTGGCCACAACCAAGTTGCCCGAGC
>JAXHTT010000086.1:0-16333 GCA_034190055.1 Pseudomonadota bacterium
TCTAAAGTTCTCTACGGTATCAATCAGGTCGTCTATATTTTCGACAAGGGTCTCTCGCTGCTCGTCTGTTAGCGTGGTAAATAGTTCGGATATTAACGTAGCGCTAACGGTTATATTATGGGCGCTACTTTGCTTGTAAATATCACTTTTATAGCTATCTGGGTTTTGCATCAGGTCAACGAGTTCCGCTTCGAAGTTGTCGTTAAATTTACGGGTTACAAATAGCTTTCGTGCCGCGTTTTGAATATTCCTGCGATAGGTTAGCCATTCCCCCCCCGTGGGAATAAACTGGGTCGCGTACGTGGACACTAACTGCTTTTGTTCGCTAGTTAGCTTGCCTATGCGTTCACTGATAGTCTCCTCAATGCGCTCAACGCGGTCTTTTGACCGTTCTTCTTCAGACTTTTCCAGCGCCTCTTTACGCTCTTCTTCTTCCTCTTTGTTGTCTTTCTCAAGGGCAGCAAAAAGTGTAACAACTTGTTCGTCATCAAGTGTTTTTGCAATTTGTGCAAGCTCAGGGCTAACTTCATCACGCACCCTTTCCCAATGCGCTCTTGCGCCTACAAGATGCTCCTGTACAGAGTTTGAATCTAAGCGACCTTCTTTGATTTGACGTTTAATTTCGGTAAGTTGAGCTTTGTAACGCTTAAGTTCAGAGGTTTTGTGCCAGCGTAGCCAGTTTTGTAGATAGTCATCGAACTTTTCTTCTTGCTCATCTTTAAGTTCAATATAGTCATCCATGTACCAGTAAACCCACCAATCCAAGTTGTTGTAGGCTAATTTGGAGCTGCATGAAGCAAGAAACACCACACAAATAAATACTAACAGTACACGCATAACTTATCCTTTTTTGTTAACTACGTTATTTGCTGTAAATTCGCTTACTTATAAATTCAAATGAAAACAGAGGTAAATAGTCAAGCGCTCAAGACCCGTTCTGCATTGTTCCTTTCAGTTATTTAAATCCTCTACGAAACACATGTTCACTTTACGTCTTGTTACCTTAACGTTACCTTAATAGTTATGCTGGTAAAAAGAAGGATTTTAATGTGTCAAAACGTGTCGCAATTTTAACCCCTGGTGGCGATGCACCAGGTATGAATGCATGTATACGTGCTGCAATTATTGCGTGCCAGAAAGCGAACTATACTCTGCTTGGCTATAAGCATGGATACAATGGGCTATTACAACAAGAGTATATTCCCCTTTCACTCGACTCTACTCACAACTTGATTCAACAAGGCGGCACCATACTACACAGCGCAAGGTGTAAAGAACTTAAAAGCCAAGAAGGAATTAAAAAAGCCGCTAACAACTTAATGAAGGCAGAGATTGATACCCTTATTGTGATTGGCGGTGATGGCTCGTTTCGTGGTGCCGCTGAATTAGGGAAAGAATGGGACGGCCAAATTTTGGGTATACCCGGTACTATAGATAACGACATTAGCGGCACAGACGCAACCATCGGCTATTTTACTGCTATTGATACGGCCATGAGTTCTATTGATAAAGTTCGCGACACTGCTGATGCATTCGAACGTATTTTTCTTATAGAAGTCATGGGCAGAAACGCAGGCTTTTTAGCATTGAATGCTGCGCTTTCATCTGCAGCTGACTATGTCGTGGTACCGGAATTTTTCGATTCTGTTGACAAAGAGATAGAAAAGCTTGTTGCCCAGATAAAAGCCCAGCGTGCGTTAAAAGGGCCAGTTAGTTTCATCGTTGTCGTTGCTGAAAATGTATGGCCAAATGGCTTAGCTGGCCTTACTGATGCATTACAGAACCATGATATTAGCGACGTCAGGCCGGTAACCTTAGGTCATGTTCAACGTGGCGGTTCGCCTGTTGCTCAGGACAGGTTACTCGCAACGACACTAGGAGAATTTGCGATAAGTTTAGTAGGTAGCGACATTACCAATATTATGGTAGGTGAAGTAAATCAACGCCCTGTCACTGTCCCCCTTTCTAAGACGTGGGAAAACACTAAACCCCTGAACGAAGCCCGTGTTGACGCTATGCGTACACTTATGAATGAGCGATACAGTAGTAGTTGAATTAACAGTTAGCGGCTGTAATTAAACAGCAAGAAATTTGTAAGTTACTTAAAACCACAAATAAAAAAGGCGTTGTCTATTTTTAAACAACGCCTTGGACATTTTACCACTTAAGCTAGATTACATTTTCATAGCCGCTTTGACTTTATCTCGATGGCTGCGACTTACCTTAAGCTCTGTATCGTTTTGGAGTATCAAGTGGTACTCGCCACTAATATGACTGACTAGCTTTTTAACAAAGCGAATATTCGCTATAGCTGAGCGGTGTACCCGTACGAAAAATTGAGGGTTTAACTCTTGCTCAAGCTCTTTCATCGTTTTACGCATTATATGCATGCCATCAAGGGCGTGTACGCACATATAATCGCCTGCCGCATCAATCCACTGAATGTCTTGTACGTTTACACGGGTTACTTCTGAACCATCTTTAATTGCTAAAACATCAGGGTAAGGGTTAGTCTCAACTGGCTCTCCGCTCGCGAGTTTACGTAAAATTTCTTCGCAATCATCACCCGTGAGTTCAGCCACAAGGCTCACCAACTTTTGAGACTGTTCGTCTTGATGCTGAGTTGAGAAGTATTCACGCACCTTGTCTAACGCCGCGCCAAGACGCTCATCGTCCGCAGGCTTTAAAAGATAATCAAGCGCGTGTATATCAAAGGCTTTGATAGCATAGTTGTCGTAGGCCGTCACAAAAACAATCATTGGTATAGGCTGCTTAAGTTCACGAAGCTTGTGAATAACTTGAAAGCCATTTAAACCCGGCATTTGAATGTCTAAAAATACTAAGTCTGGACGGTGTTGAGAGATACTGCTCACCGCTTCAAGACCATTTTGACATTCTGCAAGAACCTGTACATCATCATGGCGCTCCAACCTAGCGCGAAGGCCTCTGCGCGCTAAAGGTTCGTCGTCTACTACAATGGTTTTAATCACTTGCTTTGTCATGTTATGCGTCCTTAACTTCATAGGGTATGCGAATTCTAACTCGCACACCAGAAGGCTGATTGTGTTCTATAGAGAATGCAAAATTACGGTGATAAAGGGATTGCAAACGCTCTTTTATATTGGCCAAGCCCACGCCATTTTCACGGCTAAGGTTGCCATCCTTAATATCTGCACCCGGGCCATTATCAGCGACGTCCATCAATAAATCATTACCAAACGTACGTGCCGTTATTGAGATACGACCGCCATCTTCCATTTTAGATATGGCGTGCTTTATTGAATTTTCAATAATTGGCTGCAGGATCATACTAGGTACAAGTGCACTTTCGCAGCCTTCATCAATATCCCACTGCACATCTAACCTGTCATCAAAACGCACTTTTTCTATTTCAAGATAAAGCCTTAGCGCCTTAATCTCTTGACCTAGCGGAACGCGTTTTATGGGGTCGTTATCTAAAGAGTATCTTAAGAAATCACTTAAGCGCGAGACCATAGCCTCCGCCGTATCATTTTCTTTCAAAAGGATAAGAGTGGAAATAGCGTTCAGCGTATTAAAAAGAAAATGAGGATTAAGCTGGTAGCGAAGCATTTTGATATGCGCCTGGTGGGCCATGGTGCTGGCTTTGAGCGCATTTTGCTTTTCTTTTTGCAGCATCTGAAAGTTTTTAATGCCGAAGTAGACACCACTCCAGCAGCCGACCATTATCAATGAGTTAATGGTGTTGGTAAAATACATGTACCATTCGTCTGGGCGATATCCGTGTTTGTATATTTCCCAGTAGTTAATGTTTTTCACTACTGCCCACAATAACGCTATTAGATAACACGACACTATCACTATTACGATCATGTTTAGCGGAGATTGTTTCCTTGCCCAACGATAAACGTATCGCAGTGGAATGGTTAACAACCACCCTGCATAAGCGTTTAGCATGATTATAAAAACCCAAATGGGCCTTACGTCGTGAAGGAACGAACCAATGTAATAAATTATCGCAAACCCTGCCCAGCCCGCGCTGTGCAGCGTCCAAAATAAACGTTCATTACTTTCTATTACACGCTGAAAGCGACTCACAATATTACCAATTAAAAAACTTGTGCCAAGATTATACGTTAGCCCTGCTGTTACCCAAGCGGCTTGGTCGTGCCCCTTATACCTCTGGTCGCAGGGCAAATTTTAGAAATTATACTTTTTTTAAGAGAGCGTTAGCTTAGTTAATAGCTTATGTTCATTCTCTTAAGCCAGTGAACCCACCACCAAGCGGGACCTACTAAAAGAAAGCGTAGATCCTCAAAAAATGATGGCTTTTTGCCTTCTATATGATGCCCAATAAATTGCAACACCCACATGACAACAAACAAAGTTAAGGAGAATAACCACACTGAAATATTAAAGTACGCTAACGTATTTACAGCACCAAAGCATAGTATGGTGAGCAGCGTCATTGCTGCACCTATTGGCCCTGACAGCATAAAATAGTAATAGAGTACTGGTACTGCGATAATGTGAGCCCAAGTTATATCAAACCGGGAAATAAAATCAGGTACCGGCAAGCTCCAAAGTAAACCAATTGAAACGAAATAAATACTCGGCACGGCAATAGCGTGAATGATAACGTTCGTTTTGTTTTGATGGCTTTCGCCATACTGCATTAAAAGTCGCTCAATGCTTCTCATACCTGACCCCTTTTACCTGTTTTTAACAGTTGTCTAAAGCGTCCCCGAAAACATGTTTACCGAACTACTAGTTCAACAATGTGTGTCGAGACAACAGTGTTTTTATCAATTTTTCATCGCAGGTAAAGGCGAGCCCGTAGTAAACCATATTACTTTCGAGTTTATGGTTTTTAACCCTTGCTGTAAGCGCTACTTCTTTACCGTCTAACGAATAGTTTAGCCGAACCTCAGCTTCATCAAGCATTACAGGCCAATTTGGCTTAACCTGAAGTGCTACTTTGCATCCTTTTTTACTTAAATCAATGATTATACCTGTCACATTCTCATCATCTGGAAACACCTCCGACTCCAATGTTACAGATACGCCCAATTGTGCGCGCTTGACCGCACGTAGCCCAATACTTTCAATGCGTTTAGGAAACGTTGTGATAAGTAAGCCGGAAGGCTTAGCGAGTAACTTTAAAACTTTTACTTTAAAAGCAATCACTTGCCCAGTATCGCCTTCAAGTATAGAACGAACGACTATCTCGTTACCTACAGTGAGCGCATCGCGAACGGTTATCCACTTGGCCGATGTGGGGATATGAAAAAGCAGGCAGTCATCTGTAAGCATGCCTACGTAGTCTGTTTTTACACGCTTCGGCGCAGCAGGCATCGTAATTTGTAAGTCGACGATATCCCCCGGTACTAGCGTTCGCAACGATTCCAAATTATCTTCGCTCAGTAAGTCGCTTTGTATTTTGTCAGCCATTTGTATTTGTTATTGCTGGATTTAATGTAATTTCATCCAATTTACGCATCAAATCAAAACTTATCAACACTATGATGGCAAACCGACTTTTATCTACACAAAAATCACCGGGTGGTTGCCAATCTATTGGGATTAACCTAATAGGTTGATATAGTTAAGGTATAGTTTTTTACCCTATTGGACGTTTATGCCTTCTGCTCTTCACTACACGTTAACTATTTCAAATTGGCGAGCACACCAATTCACTGTTGCGCTGCACATTCCTGAACATAACGATTCATCGCTAACGCTTACTCTTCCAAGCTGGATCCCAGGAAGCTACATGGTGCGAGACTTTGCGAAAAGCATCATTTCGTTAAGTGCTACGTCAAGTACTAGCCGCGTAGAGAATTCTAGCGACGAAAACTTCGTAGGTTTCCCGGTAACTAAGCTTGATAAACAAACGTGGCGTGTTGATACCGAAGGGAAACCTTGTACCGTTAACTACACCGTTTATGCCAATGATTTGTCAATTCGCTCTGCCTTTATGAACGACCAGTACGCATTTATAAACGGTACCAGTGCGTTTTTACGCGTCTTGGGCTTTGAGCAAGCAGTCTGTGAACTAGACATTGAACTCGATGATAGTGACGCATCTACCGCAAATTGGAAGGCTTACACCTCTATGCCAATTCGCAGAGAAAGTACGAGTTCGAAGCGCTGGCATTACGCCGAAAAAAATTACGATGAACTCATCGACCACCCTATTTACGTAGGTATTGCTGACACTTACAGCTTCGATGTAGACGGTATAACTTTTACATTGCTTTTCTCTGGCAACAACAATATCGATTACCCGCGCATAGCTAGAGACCTCACACCGATTTGCAAGCATCATTTGGACTTATTTGGTGCTCCACAACCCATAAATAATTATCTGTTTATGACTCTGCTTGCCGATAACGGCTTTGGTGGTTTAGAGCATAAGCACTCAACCGCCCTTCTTTATCCGCGTTTTGATTTGCCACAGATAGGTGAAGGCGAAAACAAAACCGACAGCTACATAACCTTCTTAAGCTTGTGTAGTCATGAATTCTTTCATACATGGCATGTGAAGCGCATCAAGCCTGAGGTGATGGTTAAGCCTGATTTATCTCAGGAAACCTACACCAACCAGCTTTGGATTTATGAAGGTTTTACAAGCTTTTACGATGACGTAACCCTAGCAAGAGCTGGTGTTATTGAGCCTCAAAAATACCTCGATATTGTGGCGCAAAATGTCAGTCGACTTCTACAAAACGCTGGGCGCTTTAAGCAAAGTGCGGCTGAGAGTAGTTTTGACGCTTGGACAAAGTTTTACAAGCAGGACGCGAGCGCTACTAATAATATCGTTAGTTATTACACCAAAGGCGGCATTATTGCCCTTGGCCTAGATTTGCTGCTTCGCAATAAGTCAAACAACCAAATAAGCTTAGATAATTTAATGCAGCTACTGTGGAAGCACTTTGGTAAAGACGAGTGTGGCACGCCTGATAGCGTGATTCAGACACTTTGCGACACGCATTTCGGCATTGATGTCTCCGAGTATTTAGACCGTGTTGTTTATGGCACAGACGATGTCGAATTGGCTTCACTGGTTTCTGACATGGGCGTTTCTTACAAAACCCGTTCACGTGTGTCAGCTGAAGATAAAGGCGGTTCTTCGCAGCAGCCTTCAATCAAAAACCAGCTTGGCGCCACGTTAAAAGCCGCATCGTTTGGCCTAACAGTAGTTCAGGTATTTGAAGGTCTAGCTGCGATGAAGGCAGGTATTCTTCTCAACGATGTCATTATTGCTCTAGACGGACATATTGTTAATGCTCAAAAGCTACAGCGCTTATTGGATAACGCTCAGACAGCGACGGTGGACATAACGCTTATTCGAGATGGGCGACTTTTAACGCTGCCTCTTGAAGTCACTCGGGCTAGACAAGAAATGGCATACTTTGAAATTACTGATGAAGAAAAATTTAATCAGTGGTTAGGTAAATAAAGCAACGCTTTATTACAAAAAAAGGATACTAAAAAGGCGCCTTCGGGTTCTACCTGATAGCGCCTTTTCTATGTTGCTTTGACCACAAAATATCAATGGGCTTTTTCTATTCGGGAGAACCAGAGATTATAGTCTGCGGATCTAATCGAGTTTTCCCTAAGTTAATACGCCAGTCCAAGTGCGGACCGGTGGAGCGGCCAGTAGAGCCAATCGTACCGATTTGTTGACCTTGCTTAACGGTATCGCCTACCTCAACTGTAAAACTATCCATGTGGAGAAACGTTGAAAAAACACGCATGCCGTGGTCTAAAATCAAGGTGTTGCCTGAATAATAGAGATCTTCGGCCATGGTAACCACACCATCCACAGGCGCATATACGGGAGTGCCTGTTTTGTTAGCGATATCTACACCGTAATGCGGCCATTTGGGCACACCATTTAATATACGTTGGCTGCCGTACACGCCCGATATTCTGCCTTTAGCTGGCCACTCAAACCGGGTGAATAAAGCGTCTAAATCCGTATTTCCGCTACGCGCATTGGCAACGTTAACGTTATCGCGCTTTATCCGTGCAGTTACCTCTGCAGGCGGCGTAACCATTTTTTGCTCTAAACCATCAATACGCTGAATATTGTACTCGCGCTTTTCAAGGGTAATGTCGCGCTTCCACGTTTTACCATTTTCTAGCGTTACCGCTAAACGTTGCTGAAGAGGTGCTTCTCTTTCAAAGCCCACAACAAATTTGCCATCCTTGTTTGTCTGAACTTGCTCGCCATTAAGAGTGACCGTAGCGCCTACTGGAGCCTGGCCACGTAACAAGGCGCCTTGGGTAAATTTACCATTGAGCGAAACCTCAATCGAGTTTTGGTCTTGGGCTGGGTCAGACGATATTTCAGTGCTTTCATTTGTTGCAACTGCCGCAGTTGCAACAGGGATTGCGGTAAACACACCCATTGCAAAAATACACGTTAGTGCACATGATGCCCTATTAACCAACGATTCTTTAATTACGCTGATTATCGGGTTACTCGCCGCATCTTTAATCTCTGTGGAAGCCATATTATGCCCTATCCTTTATTGTCTGCTGCTAACGCTAACCTTTAACCGTAGCGCCTTTACCCACACCTTCATAGGCTATCACTTGGCAAACTCCATCAGGCGTGCGCTTCTTTTGTTCCTCAAGAAGATACTGAGCTAAACACTCAACCGTAGAGTCGGTTTCGATGACTTCACAATCTGACTTAGGAATAAGTAGTTCAAAATAACCCTGTGACGACTCGTAAGCGAAACAGTAGTAGTCTTCAGCATTCGCCACTTCACCTTTAAGTTTTCTGTCGCTGTAGGCAATTTCATCTTCACGGGTTGCAATATAAATGTCTGCCCAACGGTCTGCCCAATATTGCTGACTCTCCGTGCTCACTTTGCCATCGAGGATAATATCGATGCGAGAACGGTGCCCGTGAGCTATCCGCTGACAGTTACCATCGTGCTTCTTAAGTCCGTGAGTGTAGTGATAGAACGGTGAGTTGATAATTTCTTCACGCAAATGTAGCGTTATGTTTTCAACGTTTTCAGGAAGGTGCGTTGCTAGCACTTCTTTTAAGTAAACGCCGACCGACTCCATGTTTATTTCATCTGAATAAACGAATGCATAGGCTTCCGCTGGACAATGTAACATGATGCTACGCCCATCGGTGCAGGTAAAGCGAGTCTCTACCTGTTCGGTAACGTCATCGTGAATAACCTCTGAACCGCTATATTCCGCAGGTACTAAAAGCTTATGATCGACATATTCGTCAATAAGTCGCTTTAGGTTCTTTTTCACGTGACCGAAGTCTTGAACCATGCTCTCTTCATTAAGCTCACCGTCCAATATCACATCGACAATCCAGCTTTCACCCACCATGCCGCGCTTTGGGCATAGGTAAGAGAAGTCCATCACTGTCAAATCATTTACAAATAATTGCATAACACCCTTGAATCGAGTTGATATTCTATTAACTAGTATACGTTTTTTATCTTCGCTTCGCAGCGACTAGTCCATTGAAGATTGGCGATTAAGCTGATCTTTTAAATTAGGTGGAATTCCACGAATAGTTAGTGTATCGGTAGCCGGGTCATAAAACACTCTGTCGCCCATTAGCTTACGTTCAAAACTTAGCGATACCCCGCCACCCTGACCGGTAAACTTTGCAAGCTGTTTTAACGCTGCTGGATCGGGCTGAATTTCTTTCTCAAGTGGTGCTTCCATAGACTGAGTAAAGGCAGAAAAGTTGCTGCTGGTTTCCTCGTTTTGAGGAAGTCGATTTGCCAGTTCATCCACCGACAAACTTTCGCCTGCATCAATCTTTTCTTTGAAGTACGATTTAACTTCTTCTCTATGCTGATGTTGCTCTTGTGGGTCTAACGACTCACTGGCAAGATATGCATCGACAGTAGAAATTAGCTGCTTGTTTTGTTGCTTAACATCAACCAGTTCTTCACAGCCCACAAACTGCATAAAGAAATCAGATACTTTGCGACCCATTCTACCTTTTATAAAGCTTACGTAACGCTGTTGCTCTGGCTGGATATCCCACTGAGTTAAATCGAAACGCACGGCCAGCTGCATTTTAGCTAAATCTAAATGTTCCCGGGCAGACAGGTCTAATGAATTAGTAACCTCAACATGTGAACGGGTATTAAGTAACGCTATCATTAAGTACTGTGTGGCTAAGTATTCGTACTGGCAGAAAATAAGAAAGCCAGTTTCTACGGTACCTGTATCAGCTAGAGTACGAACTAGGCGGTTTGTCGCCGATACTGAGAACTCGTGAAACGCGTCTTCTACGTTGTCTCCTGCTTCTTTTTGAATATCCATATACTGCCTGAGGCCTTCAGCGAACTCAGCCACATTTTCAGTGCTTGCTTGCGTTGTTGTTTCGCCTTCTTCGTCTTCCACTTTTGCTTCGCGGGTAACTTCCGTTACAAAATGCCCCACGCCTTTTCCGGGTTTAGCATTGAAGCTATGGTTGATTTGATGGGCTAAAAGCTCAATTTCCGGCGTCACTGCCAAGCAGTTATCACGGGGAATTGCTTCAATTTTCTCTTCTTTGTTTACAATCAAGCGATGTACAACAAAGTGATGAATCAGTGCACTCATAGAGTATCTGGTGTCCTGTTGCTTAAAAAGTGTCAGAAATATTCAAAGAATTGCGGGATTTTAGAATGAATGATTGTACTCACTCAAACAACGATTATAATCATTTTACGTTTAAAACCATTCTTTTTATCAAAGATAATCATAAAAAAGAGGCGTAGCAATGCCCCAACAGAGCCGCTATAGCAATGACGAATTCGAAACGCTAATGAATAATGTTATTCTAACCCTAGAAGAAGGCGGTGCAAACCGCGATCTTTCACTCATGGTGCTAGGCAACGTCATAACGCATATTTTAAATACCCAGGTTGCTCCTGAAAATCGCGAAGCCATGGCAGCACAGTTTGCCGATGTACTTAAGAAAAGCGTAACAAAAAGCTAAGGGATTGCATGATACTTGCCGAATCACCTCGTCGCCAGCGCGTTACTAAACTGGTAAATTGGGGGCACTGGTTTGCACTGGCGAATATTATCATCGCCATTGTTATTGCCTCGATTTTTGTTTTCTCATCACCTATGCCTGGCACAGGTGTCGGCACCGTGTACCTTTTAGCTAATTGGTTTGGTCATATCGGCTTTATGACCTTTTTTGGCTTTGTCATTTTCGTTCTCCCCCTTTGTTATTTGGTCAATAACCCTAGAGTAATAAAGGCGAGCGCTTCCATTATTGCCGCTGTGGGCTTAGCGCTTTTAGCGTTTGATGCTTTGTTGTTTAACCGCACGGGGTTTCATATTAGCTTTCATGCTGCAGACTTACTGCGCAGTGAAGCACAATCCACTATGGCTATAGAAAGCTGGCAGCAGTGGGCGTTTTTGTTTCTGCTTTTCATCGTTTGGCTTGGCTTCCAACTGGTTTTAGCGAATGCGATATGGAAGCGTGTAGAACGATTTACTCGCTATAAAGTGGGCATTCCTGTTACAACATTTTTCGTAAGTTGTTTCGTAACCAGCCACGCTATTCATGTATGGGCTGATGCCAAGCTTTATCAACCTATTATTGCCCAAGACAATATGTTCCCGCTTTCCTATCCTGCGACGGCAAAAACCACCATGTCGCGCTACGGTTTGCTTGACTTAGCGGCCTATGAAGAGCGAAAGCAGCTGCAATTTAACCCTGATATTCACAATATCACCTACCCTGCAGAACCGGTTTATTGTTCTATTGAGACCGATAAAAACCTTACCGTGGTTGTTCAATTAGATAATGATAACGTCGTAGACTTAAATGATATTGAAGGTGTGTCGCTAAATACCCTGGCCAATTATTATTCAACGGCCAGTAGTGTTGAAGGTTTAATGACAGCAACCTTATTTGGCGTGCCCGAAATTT
This sequence comes from Pseudomonadota bacterium, assembly GCA_034190055.1. Taxonomy (GTDB): domain Bacteria; phylum Pseudomonadota; class Gammaproteobacteria; order Enterobacterales; family Alteromonadaceae; genus Alteromonas. The sequence goes on from JAXHTT010000086.1 coordinate 11,912, forward strand.
ATCAGGATGCCTTGTCTCAAAAGCGCCCTGTACTATTAGCCTTACCTTTGGGGTCGGGTATGCCAGTGTCGATACACAGCGATGTCGAGCTTCCACTCCCTCAATTATCTGGCTATTTACAGCCGCTAAGTAATAACCACGAAGGACTGCATATTGCTTTTATGAACGGTGCCGACATAAAAGGCTACGTGGAAAATACCATAGATAGAAAACACGACGTCTTAGTAGCAACAGGTTTTGGCAGTGAAAGTGGTAAGGGAACACTTTATAGTACCCTAGATATCAAAGCTAAATTAGCGAGCACTGAAGATTTGGCTCCAACCATATTGAACGCTCTAGGCTGCAACGCACCATCAACTTTCTATTCAACTGGGCAAAACTTATTGGCACCATCGCGCCCTTGGTTAGTAAGTACCTCAGGCGAGCGAATCGTTGTATTTAATAACAATAAGCGAACAGATGTGCTGAGTAACGGTAGCTATGAAATCAGTGATTTGACTTCCGGCAAACGCAGCAAAGACGCTCTAAACATTGACTTGCTCAGTCAGGCTATAAAGCATTTATCCCGCTTTTCTACTCAAAACTAGTCAGAACTAGAGGTGTTCTGTTGCAGCGATAGACCGGCCTATCGCTGCAACACACCTTACCTTTTCCATGTAATAACAAAAACTTAAATCGTTACGCGTAACTATTTTATAATTTCAGATAGGCTAGTAATGTTAGAAACACGGTGAGATGGACTAAGTTTACTCAACTGCTCATCAGTTATAAGTTTATGTGACAAATAGAAGCTTTCCGTTAGTCCGGCAGCATTAGCGGCCTCTATATCTCGCCAGCTATCGCCAATGAGTATGCTGTTGGCTAAGTCGATATCAAGTTCTTTAGCAGCTTGATGCAGCATGCCTGGCAATGGCTTTCTGCACTGGCAGTCGATAGCAAACTTTTTTACACTACCTTGAATGTGATGAGGGCAGTAATAGAAAGGGATATGGTTTATATCATGAGAAGCGAAATCTTTTTGCACTCGCTCCATCAACCAATGAAAGTCTTTTTCAGTGTAATAGCCTCGCGCTATTCCACTTTGATTTGTGACAATTACAGGTAGGTAACCCTTATTTTGAAACTTGCGTACTACCTCAAAGATACCTTCTACAAATTCAAAATTTTCATAGTTACCTACGTAACCGTGGTCAACGTTAATAACGCCATCACGGTCTAAAAAAAGCGCTTTTTGTTTATGACCGGACATCTACTTTCTCATCAACTACGTTCGCGTCCTTTTTCCAAACCTGAATATGAAAGTCTGCGGTTACCTTGCCTAACGACGTTACTATAGACTCAATTTTACCGTGTGGTAATTTCCAATAAAAAGGTGTCATTTTTATAAGCGCTAACTTGTGATCGTCACTTTCAAAATTGATGGGAAATGAAAAACACTCGTCATGGATGCGAGTAAATCCACTTCTAGTCACATCATTAATTCGATGTTTTCTAGGTGTATCGTAAACTTGCTGTTTAAGCTCAAACAGATGGTTAGGCGCTGGGTCTACGGTTAAAAGTAGCCCTTCACTTTTCAGTACCCTTTCATACTCTTCGTTGCTTCCAGGCGCAAAGACCTGCATCACTAAATCCTGAGTAGACTTTTCAAGGGGCAGTTCAAAGCTGCTAGCCACAACAAACTGAGCATGTTTATAAGCCTTAGCGGCTAACTCCACGGCTATTTTGGATATATCACTGCCCGCGGCCTCAATAGAGAAGCCTTTAAGCGATAGACCTTGAACTATTGCGTCTAAATAACTTCCTTCGCCGCAACCCGCGTCGTAAATAGAGGTACATTTCTGCGAAGACTCTTCTGGCTTCGCTTTACGCGGCTTATCAAAAAAGCGCTCTGCTAGCTCTACTAGCCTGTCTTTCAACGGTTTATAGGTGTCTAATTGGTGAAACTCTCTTCTGGCTTTCACCATATCTTTATCGTCACCCGGAAGTTTCGATTTTTTAAACTGAACCGGCAACAAATTTACGTAGCCAGATTTTGCTTTATCGAAACTATGGTTATTATCACACCGGATTGGCGTTGAAGTTAATGAAATAGGTGATTTGCAAAGTGGGCAGTGCCACATGACGAGATCTTTGTTATTTTGAATTTGCCGCAAAGGATACCAAAGTCGGTACCTCCACGGCAATAATTGCGCAAAATAACGGTTGGGGTGCTTAGTAAGAGCACTGAACTTTATTAGTGCTGTATCAGTGCTGTTAACAATGAGTTCGCTTACTTAACTTGTGCCTATTTGCTCCAAATGCCCATTCCACGTTCAGTTAAAAAAGCGTTTTATAAACCAGATAGAGGATGTTTATCTCTAGGCCATGGAGAAGTAAAGAAATGCTCCACCACATCCTGCGGCACATCTTCTACTCTTTTATACTTCCATTGGGGCGACATATCTTTGTCAATTAATAAGGCTCTAACGCCCTCCTGAAACTCACCGCTTTCACCGCAACGACAAGACATATTGGCTTCCATTCTAAAACAATCAGCAAGGGTCATATTAGCCCCTCTATTACACTGCTCATAAACTAAATGCATAGTTATAGGAGAACCTTTTGCCAGTGTGCCTTGTGCTCTCGACAACCATTTATCTTGGGCCATATCGGCACCAAGAATGCCATTAACTATGTCGGCAACATTATCAGCCGCACACAGTTCATCAATGAGCGCCATATTAGGTTCTACATTGCCACTAGGTACAGATTCCGGTGTCTCTAGAGAATTGAGAATAGTCGATACAGAGTCACCTAGACTTGTACTTTCCATTTCATTCCATGAATAGTTCGATAGCTTATGTAAAAGAGCCTCTTTTTCTGAGCTAGCTACTAGCGCATCTGCTAGGCCCACAAAACGAGCGTCGGATCCATTCATTTGCCCGCCCGTTAAGCCTAAGAATAGACCTGACTTTCCAGGTAGACGGGGAAGGAAATAACTACCTCCTACATCAGGGTAGAGTCCGATAGTAATTTCTGGCATGGCTAACCTTGACGTTTCCGTTACCACACGATGGCTAGCACCACATAGAAGGCCCATACCGCCCCCCATCACTATACCGCTTCCCCACACTATAATGGGCTTATTGTAGTTGTGGATGGTGTAATCTAAAGTATATTCGGTTTCAAAAAACGTTTCTAAGAACGATGGAATTTGCCCTTGTGCCTCTACCATAGACCGATACATAGATACGATGTCGCCACCAGCACAAAACGCTTTATCACCGGCAGCATCAACTACCACAGCAACGACGTCACTTCGCGTCTGCCACTGTTGAAGTGCTTTTAGCATGATTTCTGCCATAGCTAAATCTAGCGCATTTAGGGCTTTAGGCTTATTCAGTGTTAAACGCCCTATTGTAAAATCGCCGTTTGATGTTTTTAACTCATCAACAATGACCACTGACTCCGTATCTGTCATATCAACTCTTCTCCACTATTCGTTACATTGAAACGCATTTCGTTCTAATCGATTGCTGAACGAGTTAAAGAATGCTTCGCTCATCTGAAAGTAAACGGCGCCCAATAATAACCCGCATAATTTCGTTGGTACCTTCAAGTATCTGATGAACACGAACATCTCTTAAGTGACGCTCAAGGGGATACTCTTTAATATAACCGTATCCACCGTGCAGTTGCAGCGCATCGTTACACACATTAAAACCCACGTCTGTTGCAAAGCGCTTAGCCATTGCACAGTAAGTCGTTTTATCAGCGTCATTGTTGTCTACTTTACAGGCTGCCATACGCACCATTTGCCTAGCTGCAACTAACTCAGTTGCCATGTCAGCTAGTTTAAACTGAAGCGCCTGAAAGCCAGCGATAGGTTTACCAAACTGTTCGCGCTCATTCATATAATCACGTGCGACGTTTAGCGCTTGTTGGGCTGTGCCTACTGAACAAGTAGCAATATTAATTCGGCCGCCATCAAGCCCTTGCATGGCCATTTTAAAACCTTGACCTTCTTCACCTAACAACCAGCTTTCTTCGAGCTTTACATTGTCAAATGTAATCATACGAGTGGGCTGAGCATTCCATCCCATTTTCTCTTCTGCTTTTCCATATTCAATACCATCTGCATTCGCAGGGACTGCAAATGCAGATACGCCTTTAGGGCCATCCTCGCCAGTACGGGCCATGACTACGAGAACATCTGTACTTCCTGCACCAGATATAAATACTTTAGAGCCATTTAGTACATATCCACCGTCAGCCTTAGTTGCTCTAGTTTTAAGTGAAGCAGCATCTGACCCAGCGCCGGGTTCTGTCAAACAATGAGAGGCAAGCTATGAATAAAGATGATTACACTGGATAGTAGAACTAGATGTGAAGAAGCTGTTTAACAAAGGAGCACAATTTTTGCTGCTGCTGTCACTTGCTTTG
>JAXHTT010000087.1:0-16266 GCA_034190055.1 Pseudomonadota bacterium
GCGGAGCAGGCACTATTTTGAAATCTTCGATGACGCCTGAAAAAGAGGCGGCTTATAAAAAAGTGCTAACGCAGGCGGTACAGCACGGCTATGGCTTGCTACAAGACGGTGCCAAAGGTGAAGTCGCGGTAGTAGAAACGATTAAAATTCTTGAAAGTTCACCTTTGTTTAACGCCGGTATTGGCGCAGTGTATACGTTTGACGGTGAGCATGAGCTCGATGCGTCTATCATGCATGGTGGAACTAAAAACGCTGGTGCTGTTGCCGGTGTTAAGACAATTCGAAGCCCAATAGAAGCGGCACTACTGGTAATGAATGAGTCTCCGCATGTCATGCTTTCTGGTGCAGGCGCTGAATAATACGCAAAAGAAAACGGTCTTGAGCAAGTAGACAATTCACTTTTTGATACTGAATTTCGCAAGCAAGCGTTAGATAAAGCGAAAGCCCGTATGGAGCAGGCTTCAAACGGTTACGGTTTGCAGCAGGGGAACGAGCGCTTTGGAACGGTAGGGGCCGTGGTATTGGATGGTTGGGGCAACATTGTTGCCGGTACATCAACAGGTGGAATGACGGCTAAACGATATGGACGCATCGGCGATTCACCCGTTATTGGAGCCGGCACTTATGCTGACAATGCTAGCTGCGCCGTATCAGCTACCGGTCATGGTGAATATTTCATTCGATACAATGTGGCTGCAGATATCTGCGCGCGAATGAATTATCAAGGGCTAACGTTGAAAGACGCTGCTAATACAGTGATTAACGACGTGTTAGTGAAAGCTGGTGGAGATGGCGGGGTAATAGCCATTGACGGGCAAGGAAACATTGCGATGCCATTTAATTCAGCGGGTATGTACCGCGCAAGTATTGACGTACATGGTGAAGTAACCGTGGCTATTTATAAAGACTAAATACTTAGCGGTGCATGTTATTTTAATGTTAAATGTGCTGGCTTGTATTCAATGAAGCGTCTAATCTTTAAGTGTGGGGGAAATTGCTTTCACATGTGGTTAAAAATAATTGAAGTGCCGTAACGCCCAATAAGTCGCAGTATCGGTCACATTAGGCGCCACGGCTGGAGAATCGAAAATGGAATCGTTGCAAGTCAGTGATTATATGAATACTCACCCAGTCAAACTTAATGTCGATATGCCCGTTGCGCAGGCTGTCGAAGCGCTTTTAGCCAGTGGGCAAAGTGGTGGACCTGTGCTTGATGCAAAGGGAAAAGTGGTGGGCTTTTTATCGGAACAAGATTGTATCGCTCAAATGATTGCATCTAGCTATTATCGCGAGCAGATTTGTAGGGTAGGGGATATAATGAAAACGCCGGTGGTTTCGGTTAAGCCCTATATGTCGGTGATAGAGCTAGCGCAATTGCTGCTTAAAGAGAAGCCGCGGGTTTACCCGGTTGTCGATGATGATGGTGTGCTTCTAGGCTCCATTAACCGAACGGCTGTGCTTCGTGCCATTGACGTTCAATTAAACGATGGCTACCAGCGAGCGGGCTAGTTGTTTTTGAAGCGCACTGTTTGTTTATTGTTGTTGCGTCAAAGTCACTTCTATCAAAAGACGTTGTACTGGAAAAAGAGGCGTTAAGTGTTTAACGTCTCTTTTAGTTTCTGTATTAAAACACACTACTTATCACGTAACGACTGACTACGATATATCAATGTCCCCCTTTGCCGATTTACCAGCACTCCCCCAGCTAAACGCGCGATACCCATTGAACGGTACGACTAGCCCGAAGCTCAAAAACTAAAATAGGAGCTGACAGCATTCAGTCGAATTAGCAGTTGGGAGGTAAACTCCTTTTCAACGCTCTTAAAACCTTTTATCCTTTGCTGCTTTAGCTTCACACTGTGAAAGACCGTGAAAATATGGTCTTGCTGAAGCTTGCTTTACGCAATCGCACCCTTCAGGTGGCTGTTCAGCGTAGCCTTTAAACTTTTGCTGTTACGCAATAAAACCCAAAAGAGAGTTTTCTGTGCACGAAAATAACGACATTGCACCAAATTCTATTATTCCAAATCCACTAGGTTTAACGCCTATTTTGCTTTTTGTGATCCTTGTTGTGGTAACAGGCATCACCACAAATGACATTACCGCAATGCCTATTTTGGTGGCGTTTTTCATTAGTGCCGGGTATGGCTTATGTTTGAACCCTAAAGGCAGAAAAGTTAGCTTTTCTGAAAAGGTACAAACTTTTTGTAAAGGCGGTGGCGACAAGAACATTATTCTCTTAGTGCTGATATTTTTACTGGCAGGTGCGTTTTACGCGGTGACCATCGATATTGGTGCACGAGACGCCACGGTCAACATGGCGCTGCAATTTGTACCTTCCGCACTCATATTACCAGGCCTGTTTTTGATTTGCTGTTTCATATCATTTTCCATGGGCACGTCCATGGGCACTATTACCGCGCTCTCACCAATAGGAGCAGGTCTTGCTACCAGCCTAGGCCTGCCGGTGGAAATGGCGCTGGGTATAGTAGTGGGGGGCGCTATGTTTGGTGACAACCTTTCGTTTGTTTCAGACACCACCATTGCAGCTACACGAACGCAGGGCGTACAGCTAAAGGACAAATTCAAAGCAAACTTAATGGTTGCTGTGCCAGCCTGCATCGTCACTATGGCGTTACTGCTTATGGTTGACGTTGATACTTCAGGAATTGTAGAAGGCGGCAGCTATGATTTTTGGCGCATAGTGCCTTACTTATGCATTATTGCATTTGCGCTAACTGGGTTTAACGTTATCAGCGTACTTGCAGTGGGTATTGCCAGCGCCTGCGTGGTGGGTTTGGTTCAAGGTAGCTTTACGCCACTTTCGATGATGCAAAGTATTCAAAAAGGGATGGGCTGGATGCAAGATTTAGCCATGATTGCCATAACCATAGGCGGCATTGTGGCGCTTATGCACGCAAATGGCGGTATCACCTGGTTAATTGAGCGTTTAACTCGCAAAGTTACGTCTAAAAAAGGCGCGGAGTTTAGTATTGCTGGTTTAGTTAGCTTTTTAGATATTACAACGGCCAACAATACAATTGCCATTGTTACCGCAGGCCCTATCGCGAAAGATTTGAACCAAAAATATGGCGTAGACCCACGCCGGACCGCGTCGTTACTGGATATCTTTTCGTGTAGCTTCCAGGGATTGGTCCCTTACGGAGCACAGCTCTTAAGCGCAGCAGCCGTAGTGGGCATTTCACCATTGGCTATTACGCCCTATTGCTGGTACCCCATGCTTATATTCGTATTTGGAGTAGCAGCCATTTGGTTTGGTTTTCCTCGTTTTACAACCGCGCAGGGCGATGAATTAACCCAAAGCACTTAAATTCTCGTAACGCTTAACACACTGGCTTTTTAGGGCGGTATCTTCTAGGATCACCGCCCGAATTTTATTGATGATTAGAAACTCGCTTTAGGATGTCACTTTGTCTTCACCACTTGCTATAAAACCTCTTTACAACAAACTTGATGATTGTTTAAGCGCAGATAAATTTCGTTTGAAGCGCAGGATCACGCAGCTTGCGCAAAAAGCTAATGACGCATTTGGCGGTAAAGAAGATGGAAAAAAAGAAGAGACAAATAACTCAGTAAGCGAAGAAAGCCTAAAAAAGCAGTTTGAGAAACTAGAAAGCGACATCAATACATCAATAGAAAAGCGCAATTGGCGACAAAACAACCTTCCTAAGGTTGAGTATCCGCCGCTGCCGGTTAGCGATAAAAAAGAAGATATCAAAGAAGCGATTGCTAATAACCAAGTGGTTATCGTAGCCGGTGAGACTGGCTCGGGTAAAACCACACAGCTACCTAAAATATGTTTAGAACTAGGTCGGGGTGTGAATGGCATGATTGCTCATACCCAGCCAAGACGTTTAGCAGCAAGAAGCGTGGCCACGCGTATCGCTGAAGAGCTAAACACGCCACTTGGCGAAAAGGTAGGTTTTAAGATTCGCTTTAGCGATCAGGTAAGCGAGCGAAGCTACGTTAAACTTATGACCGACGGTATGTTGCTTGCTGAAATGCAGCAAGACCGATTCTTAAATCAATACGATACTATCATCATAGATGAAGCCCACGAACGAAGCCTTAATATTGATTTCTTGTTAGGTTATCTGCGCCAACTGTTGGATAAGCGCCCTGATCTTAAGCTTATTATTACGTCAGCTACCATCGACCCAGAACGCTTCTCTAAACACTTTAATAATGCGCCAATAATTGAAGTGAGCGGTCGTACCTATCCGGTAGAGATTCGTTATCACGCACCAGAAGACAATGATGATGACATTGATCAAAGTGATGCCATCGTAAATGCTGTCGACGAGCTAATGCGTGAAGCACCGGGCGACATTCTGGTATTTCTAAGTGGTGAACGCGAGATACGCGATACCCAAGATGCCCTGAGCAAACAGCATTATCGCAATACTGAAATTGTACCGCTTTACGCTAGGTTATCGGCTGCAGAGCAAAACCGCATTTTTCAGTCTCACAGCGGTAGACGCATTGTGCTAGCCACAAACGTTGCCGAGACCTCGTTAACCGTACCCGGTATCAAATACGTAATAGACCCGGGGTTTGCCCGTATTTCACGCTATAGTGCTAGAAGTAAAGTGCAGCGACTGCCCATTGAACCAATATCTCAAGCCTCAGCGAACCAGCGGGCAGGGCGATGCGGCCGTGTGTCTAATGGTATTTGTATTCGCCTATACAGCGAAGACGACTATTTAGGGCGCCCAGAATTTACCGACCCAGAGATACTTCGCACTAACTTAGCGTCGGTTATTTTACAAATGCTTGCGTTAGGGTTGGGCGACATCGCTGCTTTTCCGTTTGTTCAGCCACCGGATAACCGCAACATCAACGACGGTTTTCGCTTACTTGAAGAGATCCAAGCTATTGCCAAAGGCAAAGCTAATAGAAAAACGAAGCAAAGCGGCAAAATGCAGCTTACCCCGCTAGGTCGTCAGGTAGCGCGTTTACCCATTGACCCTCGCTATGCGCGTATGGTGATTGAAGCCGAGCGCACGAATGCACTGAGTGAAGTCATGGTGATTGCGGCTGGACTTTCTATACAGGACCCGCGAGAGCGACCTCAGGAAAAACGCCAGCAAGCAGACGAGAAGCACAGTGAATATCACGACAAAGATTCAGATTTCATAAGCCTTTACAACTTGTGGGTGGCGTTTAGAGAGCAACAAAACGCATTAAGCCAAAACCAGCTACGCAAATGGTGTAAGCAGAATTTTATCAACTATTTGCGTATGCGAGAGTGGCAAGACATTGTAAGCCAGCTCAAAAAGTCTATTGCTGAACTGGGCTTCGGTATTTCAAAGCAAGAAGCCGACTATCAGGCCATTCACCAAGCTATCGCCAGCGGTTTGTTATCACACATGGGCTTTAAAGATAAAGACCGTGAGTATATGGGGTCACGCAATTCACGCTTTTTAATTTTCCCAGGCTCAGGGTTATCAAAGTCTCAGCCAAAATGGGTAATGGCAGCAGAGCTGGTAGAAACGTCTAAACTTTTTGCCCGTATGGTGGCAAAAATAGACCCAGCGTGGGTAGAGCCTTTAGCTGAACACGTTGTGCAAAAAAGCTATTCTGAGCCTCATTGGTCTAAAAAGCGCGGCGCGGTTATTGCGTTTGAAAAGGTTACTCTGTTCGGGCTGCCTATTGTTATGAAGCGCGCAAAGGTTTACAGCCTAATCGACCCGCCAATTTGCCATGAATTGTTTATTCGCGAAGCGTTAGTAGAAGGTAACACCAAGCTCAACTACAGCTTTTTACAAGAAAATCAGGCACTGCTAGAACAAGCGGATGAATTTGAGCAAAAGACTCGACGTCGCGATTTGATTGTAGATGATGAAGAGCTTGTAAGCTTTTACGCTAAACGTATTCCGGTTGAAGTCAATAATGACGCAGCGTTTAAGAAATGGTTTAGACAGCACGGAAGTAACGACAGTTTAACCTTTAAAGAAGAAGACGTGTATCGTCAGCAGCCTAGGCAGTCGGTAGCGAACGCGTTCCCTGATGTATGGCACCAGGGCAATATTACGCTGCCGCTACGCTATAACTTTGAACCCAACGCTGAAGATGACGGTGTAACGGTAGTGATCCCGTTACCAGTGCTTAACCAAGTGGACAATGTAGGTTTTGATTGGTTAGTACCTGGGCTAAGGCACGACCTCATAGTAGGCTTAATTAAAACCTTACCAAAACGCTTGCGACGCAATTTTGTGCCTGCGCCTAACTTTGCCGATGCCTGCCTTGCTGATATCAGTGAAACAGACAAAAACAACCGTCCTGTGCCTTTACTAGAAGCGGTTAGCGATAAGCTTCGCAAAATGACAGGCGTTGTTATTGAGAGCGAAGAATGGAACCTCACTCAGCTTGATAAGCATTTAAAAATGCACTTTGCGGTAGTGAACGACAACGGTGATGATATTGCCAAAGGTGATGACCTTCATGCCCTTAAACAACAGTGTGCAGGGCAGGTAAAACAAACCTTTGAAAAAGCCGCGACTCCTGAATTAGAGCGCAATAATATTGAACAGTGGGATTTTGAAAGTCTACCGGAAACCTTTGTGCAAAAGATAGGCGGGTTTGAAGTACAGGCGTTCCCAGCATTAGTGCAAAAAGGCGATAAGGTGGATATCGCGTTAATAGAAGAAGCCGATAAAGCGCAGGCGCTACATAAGCAGGGTGTTAATGTATTGATTAAAAACGCCATGCCGTCGCCGCTTAACTATTTGCAAAGTAAATTACCCAATAAAGCTAAACTGGGCCTGTATTTCAATCCATTCGGGCAAGTTAAAGCGCTGATAGATGATTGCATTTTTGCCGGTATCGACGCCATTGTTAGTGATTACTGCAAATCGAACAACACTGACATCCGAAATAAAGCTGACTTTGAGGCCTGTTTAGAGATTGCTCGAGCCAATATCAATGACAGAGTGTTAGAAATTGCCAAGCAGGTAGAGCAGGGGCTTACCCTTGCTCATCAATGCCAAAAGCAGATGAAAGGCAACGTACCGCTAACTATGATTAACGCGCTAGGTGACTGTAAAGCACATCTTGCGTCATTGGTGTTCCCTGGCTTTGTCTCTCAAATTGGTGAGAGTAGGCTGGACGATTGGAACCGCTATATTAAAGGCTTGGCCCGTCGTCTTGAGAAGCTACCTATTGACCCTAACAAAGACAGGATGCATCAGGTAACGGTAGAAAAGTCGATTAAAGAATGGGAAAAAGTGTGCAGTAAGTACCCTAAAGGTAAAGTGCCTCAAGCCCTTGATGATGTGCGCTGGATGATAGAAGAGTTGCGTGTTTCTCTGTTTGCGCAGCAGCTTGGTACGGCATACCCCATATCAGCGAAGCGTATAACCCTCTATTTAGCAGACTTCTAATGAAGCTCTAGAAATAGACAATGTGTAACGCCTAGTTTACCCAACGCGAAGCGCATCTACATAGGCTGGTTAAATATATTAAAGCCCCGCAATACAGCGTATTGTGGGGCTTAATTATTTGTATCTAATAAGCATACAGCCGTGCTGTTTTATCGATAGTAAAAGATTATCGTCGGCTCATTGAGGTAAGACCAATACGACTTTTGCAACATTGTTGAATAAAATATAGACAGTTCGATTGACAAGTTATCGCCATCAACCTATAACAACAAATGAAGTCGTCAGCGTAATGCTAAAAATCAGGAGAAGTAGACATGTTGGGATACGACGATAAGCGAAATTTTTTCAGGATGATGGTAAATTCGCCGTGTCAGTTGCAAATTACTGACGATGAGTCGAGCCGCACCATGCAGGCAATGTGCAAAGATATAAGCGCCACAGGAATGTCGTTAGAAGTTGACGAACCCTCAATTGAAGTGGGAACACAGGTGAGTGTTGCTATAGAGTCGTCTAGTTCGCAAATCCCTTCTTTAGCAGCGTTAGCTACGGTCGTACGCTGTGAACCTGAATCTGATTCGAGCTGTATTATAGGCGTTGAAATTTCTCAGATGAAATAGATTTATATCGAGTAAAAAGGCGAAATTAACCTTCGCCTTTCCATTCACATTACAAGCGTCATCAGTATTCGCGCTGTTGCTTGTCATTCAATAAAGCGAATAAGCGGTTCAGTTTTTTCTATTTTAATCTTTTCTCTTAATTGATAATAATTCTCATTAATGCGAAAGCAAACAGATCTAAACTTTTGAGAGAGCGATTATTATGAAAAAGACAATTACCTTTGCAGTTATGCACTTTTCAGTAGCCTTTACTGTAGCCTACCTACTCACGGGTAGCTTGGTAGTAGGCGGTGCGGTAGCATTAGTTGAGCCAGCAATTAACACTGTGGCCTTTTATTTCCATGAAATGGTGTGGAAAAAACTAGAAAGCAAAGAAGAGATTACTATAAGTCAGACAAGTAAGGCTTCACAGCCGCTATCGAATGGCTTTTCAAATAATGATGCAACCTTCGCTTCTTAAGATATAAGGTTTATTGCTTGCTTTAAGGCGATTTGCATAACCTATCGTTAATTCAATAAGTGAAATCAGCGCCCCAGTCTTTATAAGAACGAGGGCGCTTTTTTATTTCTAATCGTCGGTGACTTCGCAGACTAACCCTTTCAGGTAATAGCCTTCGGGGTAGCTACCAATAATAGGGTGGTCAGACGCTTGATTTAGCCTTGCAATGATTTTTATTGTACGGCCAGCATCGAGCGCAGCGTCGGCGACAACCTTCTGGAATAAATCAGCAGGCATAAGACCTGAACAGCTGAAAGTTAGCAGCAATCCGCCAGATTTAACTGTGTGAATGCCGTACATATTAATGTCTTTATAGCCGCGCGCAGCGCGATTTAGTGTAGCTTTGCTATCAACAAATTTTGGTGGGTCGAGTATGACCATATCAAACTGTTTGCCCTGCTCGTGATACTCCCTAAGCGCTTTGAATACATCTTTGTTGACGAAATGCGCTTTGTCCTCACTTAATCCATTAATTGCCACATGATGTTTAGCCAAATCTAAAGCTGGCTGAGATACATCTACGTTAGTCACTGACTTTGCTCCGCCTGAAAGGGCATAGCAAGAGAATGTGCCTGTGTAGCTGAAACAGTTTAGTACGTCAGCATCTTTTGTATAATGTGCAGCGGCGGCACGGCTATCGCGCTGGTCGAGATAAAAACCGGTTTTATGTCCATGTTCTATATCAACCACTATATTAATGCCGTTTTCTTTTACTGTAACTTGCATGGGTGGCTCGCCGTGAAGCACGCCTGTTACCGGCTCTAGTCCCTCTTTTTTACGTACATCAACGTCACTGCGCTCATAAACGTGAACATTAGGCATTAGCTTGGTGATTGCCCATACTATCTTATCTCGGTGCTTTTCACCGCCAGCGCTAAGAAGCTGCACCACGGCAACATTGTCGTAGAGATCAATGGTAATACCGGGAAGACCATCACTTTCAGACGCTATCCAACGAAAGGCATTCGTTTTGCTTGGGTCAAACAAGCGCTTACGCAGTGTTAGCGCAGTTTCTAAACGGCGCAAGAAAAAGCCGTTATCAATGCTTTCATCTTTTTTAAACGTCCACATGCGAACGCGAATTTTAGAATTTGGAGAATAAGCGCCTCGCCCTAACCAATCGCCTTCAGAATCGAAAACATCTACCGTATCGCCAACCCGTGCACGGCCTTTTAACTCAGCCACGGCGCTCTCGAAAACCCAAGGGTGTTTACGGCGAAGTGATTTATCTCTGGACGGTTGTAATATGACCTGTGCTGACATGTAGGCTCTCGTGGTAATTTAAACAATATATATTTGATGTAAGCCATATAGATGCTTACGGTAATGGCCGCGATTATACGCATTTTCAGAGGTTCTGTGTTGAATATTATCTATGCCCACTGGTATAAATTTAGAAGAAACCCAAACTGATTGATAGAGAAGTACGTAGACAAACTACGATTAAAATTTTAAGACTAGGATTAGGTGCAAAGTATGCGCTATGTGGATTTTGAAAAGGGATGCGGCCCGAGCGAACTGGTTGTTAAGGAATGTGATGGGTTATCGCTAACATCAGGAAAAGTAAAAGTAGAGGTAAAAGCATTCGGTGTAAATCGAGCAGATACATTGCAGCGTCAAGGTAACTATCCACCTCCGCCAGGGGAAAGTGAAATCCTCGGGTTAGAGGTAGCAGGCGTTGTAACAGAAGTTGCCAGTGATGTTAGTACCATTAAAGAAGGTGATGAAGTATTTGGTTTGGTCGCAGGTGGTGGCTACGCCACTGAAGTTATTGTCAATCCTGCTCACCTTATGATTATCCCTAAGGGCATGCCATTTTTTGAAGCAGCAGGTCTTGCCGAAGTTTTTCTTACCGCATTTCAGTGTTTACGCACCATTGCTCATATTAAGCCTGCTGAACGTGCCTTAATACACGGGGGCGCAAGTGGTGTGGGGTTGGCCGCCACTCAGCTATGTCGATATTGGGGTGTTCATAGTGCAGTAACCGCGTCAAGCCAAGACAAGCTGAACCTTTGTGAAAACAATGGCGCAGAGCATCTAATTAACTACAAACAGCAGCAGTTTGATGACGTTCTAAAAAAAGTATGGCCTGAAGGCGTTGACATGGTACTTGATATGGTCGGTGGCGATTACCTTAACCGAAATCTAAAAGTGTTGAAGCAAGACGGCAAAGTGGTTTACCTAGCCATGCTAGCAGGGCGGTATGCTGATAACCTTGATATGGCTTTGCTTTTAGGAAAGAGAGCCTCGATTATTGGGACAACACTGAGAAATCGAAGCGACGAGTATAAAGCAGACTTGATACGTGATTTCTCTAACGTATGTTTGCCCGCTTTTGAAAATAAAGAGCTAAATGTAAATATCGATACTCACTATAGTATTGATGATATCGATAAGCCTCATGCGCGATTGGAAAACAACGACACGCAGGGCAAGTTGGTCATTTCTTGGTAAAAGCGCTTTGCCGAAGTATTTTACTTCCCAGCAAAGCCTTTATCTGGCTTTGTTGGGTTTGCTTCTGCAGCACCGCGTGCAAGGTCATCACAGCGCTCGTTTTCTGGGTGCCCTGAATGACCTTTCACCCAATGCCAGTTTATATTGTGCTTTTTCACCGCTTCGTCTAAACGCTGCCACAAGTCTGCGTTTTTAACCGGCTTTTTATCAGCAGTGCGCCAGCCGTTTTTACGCCAGTTATGGATCCACTGATTAATACCATTTTTTACATACTGACTGTCGGTAGTTAACTCAACGTTGCACGGCTCGTTTAAGCTGTTGAGTGCCTCAATCGGGGCAAGCAGTTCCATACGATTATTCGTGGTGTGGGCAAAGCCATCGCTCAACTCTTTTCTATGCTGTTTGTAAATTAGTACAGCACCGTACCCGCCCGGGCCAGGGTTACCTAGACACGAGCCGTCGGTATAAATGTGAATGGTCTTTTGAGCCACAGCGTTTCCTTTAGTTTAACTCGCTTAATTTATCTTGTGTTTTCCCTTAGCGGATTGCAAAGGGGTTGATATACTATCAAAAAATGAAAGTGTAATTATAGTAGAGGTTCCATGCGCCAAATTGTTCTCGATACTGAAACCACAGGTATTGACCCCAAAGAAGGCCACCGCATTATTGAAATAGGGTGTGTTGAAGTTGTTAACCGCCGTTTGACGGGGAATCACTTTCACGTTTACATCAACCCAGGCCGGCATATTGAACAAGAGGCAATTGAAGTTCACGGCATAACCAATGAATTTCTTGCCGACAAGCCTACGTTTTCTCAGGTTGCCCAGGAGTTTGTTAGCTTTATCAAAGGTGCGCA
Source organism: Pseudomonadota bacterium (assembly GCA_034190055.1). Lineage (GTDB taxonomy): Bacteria > Pseudomonadota > Gammaproteobacteria > Enterobacterales > Alteromonadaceae > Alteromonas. The sequence goes on from JAXHTT010000087.1 coordinate 11,830, forward strand.
ACTTGTTATTCACAACGCACCATTTGACGTGGGCTTCATGGATCACGAGTTTGGGATGGAAGCCTCAACAAAAGGTGTCATTACCAGCCAGATTTGTGATGTACTTGATACGCTGACCCTTGCTCGCCAAATCCACCCCGGCCAGAAAAACAACCTCGATGCATTGTGTAAACGCTACGGTATAGACAACAGCCACCGTACGCTTCACGGGGCTTTGCTGGATGCTGAAATTCTTGCCGATGTCTATTTATTAATGACCGGTGGGCAGACTAAGCTTAAATTAGCATCAAGTTCGGGTAATGATGCTGACTCAACCGCTATTCGTAGGGTTAAGCGTGGCGCAAATAAATTAAAGGTTATTAAAGCTACCGCCGATGAAGTAACACAGCACGAGGCTCGCTTAGACATTGTAGAAAAAGCGGGTGGAAAATGCTTGTGGCGTCCTCAGCCTGAAGAGGTGTCTTAGCCAAAAACATGTAAATAGAAGTAAAACAACCAAACAGTGCAGGAGCAGCGTAGCGTGAGAGTGTGGTTTTATTGGGTAATTATTTTATCGCTTTTTATACACTTAAGCGCTGGCGCTCAGTCGCAAGAAGACGAGCGCGATGCCGCTAGGCAGCTCGCAGATAGTGCAATTCAACCCCCTCAGTCAAATAATCAAGATGTTGATACCTCGCCGCTTACTGAGTTAGGCGACAGCTATACAAACTCAATAAAGCTTCTACAAAATCGATTTCGAGTAGATTACAACGTCGAAGAAATCACTATGGTTTTTTTCAGAGAGTATGGCTCTGCACCGGTTGTACTCGTGAGACCTGATGGTTCTAAGTTGTTTCAGGGGCGAGTGGACGAAGACAAAGTAGAGTGGTTCGATGCCGATACCTTCGACATGATAACCATTAAAAATCCGGTCCCAGGGCCCTGGCAAGCAGTGGGCCAAGTACTGCCAGAAAGCCGCGTGATGGTTATATCAAATATAGAGTTACACGCCGACCCTTTACCTGACGTTCTATTTGCCGGTGAAATTCTAAAATCTACGGCCTACCTCACAAATAATGGCAAGCCAATTGACAACAAACAGTTTAGAGATGTAGTCGAGCTTGATATTGAATTTAAGAGCACAAACAACCCTAACTTCGGAAACTTTGGCACTGGCGATCAAAATATTGCTACGTTTAAAGACGATGGCCGGGGAATGGACGAGCGCCCAGCAGACGGTGTCTTTACTGGACAGTTTAATTTAAAAATACCAGCGGGTGAATGGAAGCCAGTTTTTCGCGTTATCACCCCTATGTATACCCGTGAGCAAGAAAGCCAACCTATTGTCTTACATAACAACCCCGTTTCTATTGACGTAGAAATGAATGGCGGTGGAGATGGCTACCACAAAATCATAATTGATGTTGATCGAGAGCTCGTTGATATTGAATCTTTGCTTGTGGACGGAAAAGTAAAGTTCCCTAATGCAGACATGCAGAACTTTTCTTTGACAGAGGGGGGCAGTGATCCTCGCGAGTATTTAATTGTTGCTTATGAGGAAGGCATTTTTAGAGTAAAGATTACGGCGTATGGAACAACAGTGAACGGCAGAGACTTTATTTTAGATGTGCCTGAATTTAGTTTTGTTGCTGAGGGGCCGCAAGAACCTGAAGTTGAAGATCCATTGATCGATGGAAAAGACCCAATAGTCGACGGAAGCGCACCTCTCATTACATCGCCTGAGTCGAATCCTGCCGCAATGACGCCAAATGAAGAGTCTTCGGAAAAGGAAATGGATGACGGAACCTTGACCATGATCTTGATAGCGGTTAATGGGTCAATTGTACTTATCGGTGTTATTACTGCGGCGGTTATCATTTTTATGCGTAAAAAGCGTACGTCTTCTGCATCATCGCCAGAACCAGCAAAGCAAAGTTCGGCGACGACAGATGCGGATCTTTCTATGGAGGAAGCGCCTAAAGGGTTTAAAAAGTTGTTGGGCATGTTTAAGAAACGGAGCAAGCCGGAAAAATCCTAAAGCGTGTACTATCACAGTTGTGATTATGCGATGTTAAATTGTTCACTTTGAATTTTATTTCGACATAATGTCTATTTAACAGGCAAACAAACCGCAGATGACAATTTTATTAATAAAAAGCGTTGACTCCACATGGGGGAATACGTATTATCTGCGCCGCAGTCAGGGGACAGGGCAACAACAGCCAAGTCAACTCACTGATAACATTGAAGATGTGGAGCGGTAGTTCAGTTGGTTAGAATACCGGCCTGTCACGCCGGGGGTCGCGGGTTCGAGTCCCGTCCGCTCCGCCACTCTTTCAATGGTATAACTAAAAGGTCTTCGGAGCGGTAGTTCAGTTGGTTAGAATACCGGCCTGTCACGCCGGGGGTCGCGGGTTCGAGTCCCGTCCGCTCCGCCATTTAGTTATACAGCGCAATCTCGATTATGTGGAGCGGTAGTTCAGTTGGTTAGAATACCGGCCTGTCACGCCGGGGGTCGCGGGTTCGAGTCCCGTCCGCTCCGCCATTAATCGAAAAACGCGTGCTCATCATTATTGCGGAGCGGTAGTTCAGTTGGTTAGAATACCGGCCTGTCACGCCGGGGGTCGCGGGTTCGAGTCCCGTCCGCTCCGCCATTAATGACATGCTTTTTATTACAAATTCCCCGTTCGGGGTTACTTCCAAATTACATCTATCTCCTTCTATTATAATTTAAATACGTCGCTAGTATTTTACTTGTCTTATCTCAAATACGGCTTCCCAATATTTACATTGCTTTTATTTTTCGTTGTTTAAACACCTTGCCCTATGCAGGCCAATATCATGCACTCAACGGCAGTACGTCAAAAACTACTCAACAAACAGTAACATGTGACCTAAAGTCGTAGTGTGTTTTTTTGAATCTGTACTAGAGTTAGTGCGTTAGTGCTTAATAACAATGGAAACTATGAATAAAAGCGATCAAAAACGGTATTTCCTTGCAGATAACTTAAAAGCGATTGGCGCTTCTCTATTAAGTGTAGCTTTGGTAACACTTATCCTTGCCATCGTTATGTTTGTGTTTATCAAAGAACAAGAAGAAAGCCGAGCCAAAGAAATTCTGGATAATGTTCGTCTCGTCTTCAGAGATGCTGAAATTACTCTCGATTACCTTAACGCACTGCCTTACCAGTCTTGCGAGCTCGATAATTTGGCCGAAATGCGCAAAACCTTATTCCGGTCTCGTTTTGTAAAAGAGATTGGTTTTTATGAGAATAATGAACTTAAGTGTAGTACTTATCTTGGTATTCTAGATACGCCGTTTAAAGAAATTGAGCCCGACTTTTATACGCAGCTTGGCGATGCATTCTGGATAAATACACCTTTGCAACTTTTCGATAAACAGGCTACGGGTACCATTGTACAGCGTGGGCGCTACAACGCTGTGTTAGACATGGACAGTGTTATTGGCTACAGCTTCACACAAGATTGGCAGCTTTTCTACAATGGTGATCAATTTTATCATGTAGCGGGTAACCCTGGTCTGGTTGATACAACGCTAAGTCAAGATGAAATGGATGCACGCACTGGTTATTTTTCGTTGCAATTTATACTGTGTGATGAACGCTACAATAATACTTGCTTGAAGGTGAAATCAGATCAAGGACGAGTATTAGATTTACATACCGGTAAAGCAGTCTTATTTGTATTCACCATGTTAATAACCGCAGCGCTAACGCATATGGTGGTGTTTAACTATTTGCGCCGCCGCCGTTCTTTGGAATCGCGTGTAAGCAAAGGCTTGAAAGAGCACAGATTCTATAGCCTTTACCAGCCTTTTGTAGATTTAACCTCTGGCAAAGTGATCGGTTGTGAAGTATTGAGTCGGTTTGAAGACGAATTCGGGCCTATTTATCCTGATGAGTTTATTCCTCAAGTCAAAGAGCAAGATATGACGTGGGAATTCACCGTAGATATGATTACAACAGCGATGAAAGAGCTTAACGAAAACCCGAATATTCCTGAAGGGTTCAAAGTATCGTTTAATCTTTTCCCTTTTGATTTCACAAGAGAAGATTGTTTAGACTTAGACTTTGTTCTTGAGATGAACGTCAAAAACTTTAAGTTGGTTTTGGAAATTACTGAGGACGAACAGATAGCTACTCATAGTGCCGTTAAACATATCAAGTCTCTCAAAAGCAAGGGGTTCTTGTTCGCTATAGATGATTTCGGTGTGGGTTACTCTAACCTAAGCCAGCTTAAAACATTGAATTGTGACTATCTGAAAATTGACCGAAGTTTCGTAATGGATATGGAAGATAACAGCATTCGCTCGTCGCTGATCCCACATATTGTTAGCATTGCTGAAGGGCTAAATGTCGATTTAATTGCAGAAGGCGTTGAAAACATCGACCAGTGTAATGAATTGAAAGGTTTGACGATTGGTTTCGGACAAGGATG
>JAXHTT010000088.1:0-16207 GCA_034190055.1 Pseudomonadota bacterium
CATGACTGCGCGCAGAAGTATAAAGTTGTCGCTCTAAATTAAAGCCATCTATTTCATCGCCTGTTTTAAGTTCGGTAAACGCTAACTCGCCGGTAGTCTTTGGTGGTAATTTACCATCGTTATAGCCGGCTGCATTAGATACGCCGTGACAGTTGGTATCTATTTCTCCAATAGCCGTAATTAAGCTTTGTTCACCATCAATATCACCACTACTATCAACATCAATATTACCGAACTCGACTTTTATAAGCAGAAGGGTGAGGTTATCATCGCTTCCATTGTTAAACGCTTCGTGTACCACTAAAGCAGCTTGGTTTTCAGATAGCGTATAAGCATTATTTATTTTATTAAGTATGTTCGGCAGCGCTACAAATTCATAAACGCCGTCGGTACTTATCGCAATGGTACTTGGTGAGGTTAACGTTAATGAAGTATGGTCAATATCGATGTTTGCTTTCACGCCCAACGCATTAGTAAGGTAAGTTTGTGAAGGTTCACTATCTGATGCTTGTCGATGAGGGCGAGTTAGCAATATAGGGTCTTTAGCATCACTTGTAACAACCTGAATTTGGCTATCTCCAACGTGAAATACGTCAAGGTGATTGCCGGTTACGATTGCTACTGAGAACGTGCACACGTAGCCTTTGTCTGGGGTGTAGCAAAAAGCGCTTTTCTGCGTTCGGGTATAAAGCAGCGCATTAATTTCTTTAATAATGGTTTCGGCGCGGGTTTTAACCGTCCATTGTTCGGGCGCTATGTTAAACAGCTTAGTAAACTGGCGTGTGGCAAAATCGCTAGCAATCTGGCTTACCGTGCTACTGCTGACACCGTCAGCAACCACAAAAATACTACTTTGATTTAGCTCGTCAGAAGATACGTGGTAGGTGTAAGCATCCTGGTTTATGTCTTTAACGCCAGGGGTTGAAAAAGCACTTACTGAAAGTGTGCAAGGTAGCGAGGAGTTCGATGTTTTTAGCGCTGCTTGCTTATTCATATTCAATTGCTTGTTACCTAGCTACAGTTACATAGATACCTGGGCATTGGTTAATCGACTTACTTTTAAATAGGAAAGAATGTTGCCATCACGACTTAATATAAAGGCTTATGTCGTGATGGCGGTTTGGCTAAATAGCTTGATTAGATAGGTAGCGTTTGAGATGCCGCTGCTTTATCAACAGGGATTGTACGCTTTGGCAATGTCTTCACGTGGGTGGTATAAAGCGTTAGGCCAGTAAAAGCTAAACCGCCTACCAAGTTGCCTAGTGCTGTTGGAATTTCATTCCAAATGAAGTAATCCATTACAGAGAAATCACCGCCCATAATAAGACCAAATGGGAAAAGGAACATATTTACCACAGAGTGTTCAAAACCCATGAAGAAGAACAGCATGATGGGCATCCACATAGCCAACACCTTACCGCTTACGTGGGTTGAGATCATCGCGCCTACAACGCCTAGTGACACCATCCAGTTACATAGCATGCCGCGGATGAAAATGGTGAACCAGCCAGCTGCGCCATGCTCTGCATAGCCTAACGTACGGGCTTCGCCAATACTGGCAACCTTGGTTGCAATAGCGCCGCCATCTACGTTGTAGCCCATGGTAAAAATAAACGACATCATAAAGGCAACGGTTAATGCGCCGCCGAAGTTACCTAAGAAGACTAAGCCCCAGTTTCGTAATATCTGTTTTGGCGTAACCCCTGGGCGCTGGGCAAGCCATGCTAGCGGCGTTAATACAAACACGCCGGTTAAAAGATCGAAACCCATAAGGTAGAGCATACAAAAACCAACCGGGAACAGCACGGCTCCTAGCAGGAAAATACCAGTTTGAACGGCTATGGTAATTGCAAAAACGGCAGCGAGTGCCAATATTGCGCCTGCCATATAAGCGCGTATTAAAGTATCTCGTGTAGACATATAAATCTTCGCTTCGCCTGCATCTACCATTTTGGTCGCAAACTCAGCGGGGAGAAGATAAGCCATGGTTTCACCTCACGTTGTCGTTATTAATAAATTGCCAGTTGTGTTCCGAAAGTTAGCTATCTACATGCGCTCTTGCAGATCAAAAAAGGCGTCCGCAGCACTCTCGTTAGAAAGAACTGGGGACGCCTTTGTCCAAAATTGCACATTGTAGTAGCTATCAAATGTAATTTTTTAAAACGCTCTATAGGTGTACGCCTTTGCACACTAAAGTTCTTAAGCAATAATACATCGCAGCCCTTGCTTCGAACGTTTACTAGCTATGGTTTTAAAACAACGAAAGAGTAGCCAAAAAAGTGCCAACAGATGAAAACCGAGTAATAGTGTTAAAAAATTCTATTTAAAACAATATATTGAGCTGTATTTTTTAGTTGGGCGTTAAAAATGGTTTCGTTAAAAGTTCAGCCGTTTGCACTAAAAAGGTGGGAGCGTGAATGTTTACGGTGCAATGTCGCTGTCTTTTACACTGGCACACTCACTTCTCTTTTTAAAATCTTATTTCAGTGACTGTTTGAGTGTTTTTAATTGAAGTTTCATGGCTCCATGTTTATTAGCGCTTGCGGTACTTTTTGCATAATGCTCACGTTCAAATAGCTCACAGAGTTTTTTAAATGACCTGGCTGCATGCGGGGGTAAATAAGCGCTGGTTTGATTTATATAGGCTGATAAGGTTTTATTATCCCTATGTACTCCTGTCTCTGTTTCAACAAGCTGTATCGCTTTTTGCAATATGCGATACGAAGGTGACGAGTGATCCTTTTGTTTTTTAGGTAAAAAATATAAAGCCAATATGAGCCCGATTAGCCCAAGAGCCGATAAAAATACAGCGCGCATTTTTTGCGGCGTCAGCGCGCCTAATAGTTCCTCGAGCATGTTGGTCTGGGCTGCGTTATCAAAGCCCAGCACCCACTTACTCCACGAATAGTCGAGTTGCTGAAACCAGCCTTGCAAGGTTGCAAAAAAAACAGAATTACCAAATTCACTTAGTATGGTTGTATCGCGAGATTCTCCTAATTCTTCTAATGCGTGTTCAAGCCCAAAAGATAATCGAGACGGCGCGACCATGCTGGTGGGGTCGAAACGTATCCACTTGCTTTCTATTAAGGCTTCTACCCATGCGTGGGCATCGTACTGCCTTACTTGAAGGACGTTATCACTTAGCGCGCTACCACCCTGGTAGCCGGTTACCATTCTAGCCGGTACGCCAGCTGCGCGAAGCACGTATACCATAGCGCCAGCATAGTGAGCGCAAAAGCCGGCCCGTTGCTCAAATAAAAAGCTGTCTATAGGGTCCACGGGCATAGCGTTTGGGGAAAGGGTATAGCGGAACCCCCCTTGATTGAATTCACGCATTACCGCATTGACGAGCTCTTGCGCATTGCTGTATTGATTAGCTAGTGCTTGCCCCCAAGCCCTGGCTTCGGGATTGCCATTTGTTGAAACTTGTAAATTTAGTTGCGCTTCAAAGTTTCCTATTCCGTTAATGATTGGAGCGTCTGGGAAGTAGCGTAAATAAAAGGCTTTCTTGCTTGAGATAGGCGTGTTGGCGCGTAGGGTATAATCAAACAGTGTGCTGACAGAAATACTTTTCTGGAAGTTATTAGGCGAAGAAGGCTCTAGAGCAAATAACCACCTTTGTTGAGTCGGCTCTACAATCAATTCATAGTCAATTACAAGAGATTCCGCTTTTTCTGACAGCGTGGATAGCGGCGTTGACCTCCCCATAATAGCTAACTGTTGCTCGGCTTGTTTACGCTTATCGCTTATAGACCAGGTTTTTCCATCGAAGTGCTCGAGTGTCATTGCACGCCAGTATCTCAAAGGTGCATCGGGAACCTCTTCTTCACTATTGAAGGTAGCACTAAAAGCAAGTTCAGATGAGCTAGCAAGTGATGCTATATCACCAGGCGTCACTGTATCGGAAAGCCCGGTTTCCGTGGATTTTGACGTGGGCATTTGCCAAAGGGGCGGAAGCTGAGGCAATAATAGGAATAAAAGTAGCGCAATGGGAAAAGCTTGAACGATAAGTATACTGACGAATTTAAAGCTTCTAGCTATGGAAACACCAGCACTGTGATAAATGGCCGTTGCGACGAGCAGTAATGCTAATATAGCTGTATAGCCTATCCAAGCAAATACGCTTAGTGATGAAATAAAACCACAGCCTATTAAGAACAAGCATGTGCATATTAGCAGGTGAAAATCTCGCTCATTCTTAACAAGCATGATTTTTAAGGCGCACGCTATAGTCAACAAATTAATCATGCTATCAAGAAGACCTACTGAGAAACCAAACCAAGACAAAGCAAATACGGCAAGTACAGCAAGTAAATTCACCGTACGTGAAGTAGGTAAGTTGTGCAGTGTGCTAAGGCCTGCAACCCTCACCACCACAGCACACCCGCTAAGCATCAATACCCATATCATTAAAGGTGAGGTAAGCGTAGAGAGTATTAGGGAAAAGGCGGTGCAAAGTAGAAGAACAGCCACGGACTGTGGGTGGTTGAGTATCCTTTTTAAAACAGCTAATTGTAAAAATCGGTTAGAAGTTAGGGTATTCATGTTAGAGGCCTTGCCGTCTTCTTCCTTTTGGAAGCTAAAGAAATGGGCCTGTTTGTGGTTGAGTCGACCGACGAAGTATAGTGATTTGCATTATTCGCAGGTGCTAAACAAGCAAGTGCGCTAAGGCACTCATGCATGTGTTTTGTTCCATGATTAGGCGCTATATTCAGTCCTTTGTACTGCATGCCGAACACGGCATTCGCACTTGTCCAACAGAGTATTGCATGAGTAAGTGCTGAAACGGCCGTTTCTAAATCTGTATTCGACGGCATCGAAAGTAGATAGCTGTCGCTTTGCACAGAAGTAAAAGATTTAGAAACCCAGTTTCCATTTTTAGCCACATGCTTCCACGATACCCGGTTAAGTGGCTGTCCAACTTCGTAATCCTTCAATGCGTAAAAGTCTTCGCTACTGCTTGGGTCGCTTAATTCACTAACACTTTCTGACTCCTCTGTATTGGCAATCCTATTGATAGTGATAGGGCCTTCCAGAGGCTTGGCATACACAATAACTTGCTGGTTAAAATCAAGGTGAGTCCAGCATTTATAAAGCCCAAGAGGAAAGTCACAGGCGATGGTCATTCGCCCCAAAGTAAACAGCCCTCGCTTTGGTATTTGCAAAGGTACCCTGAAACTTTGTCGTTGATTTTTGTTTGAACCGGAATGTTTATTTAACGCAAAACTAAAGCTTTGCTCTAAAAATTCTGATGTGTCGCCATCAATTGTCTGTTGAGTGTGCGTATCTGCTGCGCGCACGACATTAAGCCATTTTACCGACAGAACGCCATTACAGGCTCTCGACGGTGTGTTTTTATTAGGGATGACCTGAAGGTGGATTTCACCGTCTAAATTGCAGTGAAATGATTCGGGGGGAATGGATTTAAGCGCTAAACGGGCAAAATTTTGATGAGTGTAAAATAATGTGAGCAGCATGATGCTTAAGCACAAATAACTCAGCAGTAACATCAAGTTGTTTTGATAATTGGTCCCAAGTAAAAACAAGCACAGAGACAAAATAATAAACGACCAGCCAAACCCACTCGGTAGTATAAAAATACTGTTCAAATTTAGGTGGTGTTCATGTGCAGCCGGAACACGCTTATCAAGCCACTTCAGTAGTCGATTCTTGAAGTAATTTGATAAGGAGGCAGGCACTTTACGCACGTGTAATACTCCAACAATCCATAAATACTACGCTGCTAGTGGGTCGATACTATTAAGTAATTTTTGGCTCAGTTTCTCTCCATCAAAAGTTTGGTTATGTCGCCCCTGAGCACCTTGGTGGGAAGGCAAACTTAATCGGTGTGCGGTTATTGCCACAAATACAGCCTGAACATCGTCGGGCGTCACATAATCTCTATCACACACATATGCCCATGCCTTAGCACCTTGAAGTATTGCTCGACTTGCTCTCGGTGAAAGTGGGTTAGGGTAGTCGCCGCTCTCTCTGCTTTCGCTTACCAGTCGCAAAATATAGTGAAGAATGGTATCGCTCGTATGAATAGCAGACACCTCACTTTGCATCTGGTGTAAGTTTGCTTCACTTAAAATTTGGCTGAGAGGCGCTGATGCGTCTTGCTGCATCAGCATAGCTTTTTCAGCTTCCCAAGCTGGGTAGCCAAGCGATATACGCATAAAGAAACGGTCTAGCTGCGACTCTGGTAAAGGGTAGGTGCCAGATTGATAGCTAGGGTTTTGCGTAGCAATCACAAAAAATGGTGAAGGAAGTGCGTGGGTTACACCATCAATACTCACTTGGCGCTCTTCCATTGCCTCTAATAGCGCACTTTGAGTTTTAGGGCTTGCTCGGTTTAATTCGTCGGCCAGAACTACTTGGCTGAAAATAGGGCCATGCTTAAAAGAGAAGCGTTTTTGCTCATCGCTTTCGTGACTGTGAAAAATGTTTACGCCCAACATGTCGGAAGGAAGTAAGTCTGACGTAAACTGAATACGCGCATATTGAAGACCAAAAACTTGTGAAAGGGCATGTGAAAGGGTGGTTTTCCCCATTCCCGGTAAGTCTTCAATTAACAAGTGACCGTTGGCCAGTAAACACGTAATGGCAAGTTTCAACTGATGCTCTTTACCAATAATCTTTTGACTAAGAGCTTGCTGAACACGAATAATATCTTGGCGCATATTTTTGTCACTTTTATTTAAAAATACTCTGTCATGCTAATGACTATAGTTTTAATCATAGTAGCAGCGATAGGGTATCGCTTTCTATTCTTATACCTTTGTAAATCTATACGTTGGTATGCAATGGGTCTGTTCAACCTTTAATATTCACGATTCCTCAAAACATCTGCTATTAAGTGCTGCGTACTTTAACTGTGTTGTCTATAATGGTGCCTCTTAAAAAGGAAGTAGTTATGAAAAGCATTGAAATAGATGACGATTTATATGCCTTCATCGCCAGCCAGACTAAGCATATTGGTGAGAGTGCATCGCAAATTTTAAGACGTTTACTTTTACCTGAAGACGGAGCTGTATCGCAGGGTTCAAAGCCTAGTGAAGCTTCATCGACGCCTGCAAAAACAAGCGAAACAAAAAGTGCAGACGTTACAGAGTCCACAAGTAAACCAAGCTCGGCGGTAGAAGCAGAAGTGGAGTCTAAAGCACCATCAGCCAAAACTGCTACAAAAGCGTCTAACGCTTCGGTAAATAGAACTGCGGCGAAGAAAGCGCAAGCAAAGGCCACGCCTGCAAAAACTGCTGCAGCGAAAACATCCGCAGGCACCAAAGCAGTGAAAAAGCCAGCAGCAGCTACTGAAGCGACACTTTCAAACGATACCCACACCAAACGAGACATTTTGGATGCCGTGTCAAAAGATGCACTAAGCACTTTTACTAAACGGGTTGATCAGTTCTTGTTTGTTTTAAGTGCAGCGCACAAGCTTAATGCAGAAAATTTTGCGCGCGTTGAAAGCATCAAGGGAAAAAACCGTACTTACTTTGCGACAAGTAAAGAAGCGTTGCTTGAAAACGGCAGCAGCACTAATCCGAAAGCTATCCCAGATAGCCCGTTCTGGGTAGTGACAAATAACAACACTGCTAAAAAAACGAACATGCTGGAACAAGTTTTGCGTAACCTAGGTTATCAACCTGATGTGATTGAAACCGTCGTCGCGCGTTTCTCTTCCGAAGGTAAATAGCAAAAGCAACAACAGAATAACGAAACTTCTAAATAAGGACTTTTTTCATGGCATTACATCCGCAGGCTGGAGAGCGTGCAGCAAAAGAGCAACTCATTAATGTACCCCAGTTAGTGAGCCAGTATTACAGCTACAAACCGGATATGAATGACCCGGGCCAAGCGGTTTCCTTCGGTACCTCAGGCCACCGAGGTACGGCGTCAAACGCTACCTTTACCGATACTCACATCAGTGCAATTTGCCAAGCTTTGGTAGAATACCGCAAGCAAGAAGGCATTGACGGCCCGTTATATGTTGGTAAAGATACCCACGCGTTATCTGAGCCGGCCATGATCACTGCCATAGAAGTTTTATGTGCCAACGGCGTAGATGTTGTGGTGCAACGTTCAGATAACGAGAGCATGGGCTATACGCCAACGCCCGTTATTTCCCGCACTATAATTCGTTATAATCGTGCTGGTAATAAAGACAAGGCGGACGGGATCGTTATTACACCTTCTCATAACCCTCCTTCAGACGGCGGCTTTAAATACAATCCCCCACACGGCGGCCCTGCCGATAGCGATGTTACTAAGCAAATTCAAGATCGCGCAAACACGTTAATTGCTGATGGCAACAAAGATATTCAGCGTATTGATATTCGCCAAGCTACGGAGCGCAAACTGGTCCGTGAAGAAGACTTTATGGAGCCTTACATCGAGGACTTAGCCAAAGTCATCGATATGGAAGCGATTGCAAAAGCGAACTTAAAACTAGGCACAGACCCATTGGGTGGCGCCGGAGTAGGATATTGGTCGCGTATTTCTGAAAAATACGGGTTAGACATCACGGTGGTTAATGATGCTGTTGACCCTCAGTTTGGTTTTATGCGCCGAGACAAAGACGGCAAGCTTCGCATGGATTGTTCATCTGCTTACGCCATGGCAGGGTTAATCGAGCTAAAAGACAACTTCGATTTAGCATGGGGCAACGACCCAGATTTCGACCGTCATGGTATCGTGTGCAAAAGCGCAGGGCTGATGAACCCTAACCACTATTTGGCCGTGGCGATTAATTATCTTTATACCCACCGTCCAGACTGGCCAAGTGACTTGAATATCGGCAAGACACTTGTATCTAGCAGCATGATTGACCGCGTTGCGAATAGTCTAGGTAAGCCGCTGGCTGAAATGCCTGTTGGCTTCAAATGGTTTGTAGATGGTCTATCTAACAGCACTATTGGTTTCGCTGGTGAAGAAAGTGCGGGTGGTATTTTTCTAGAGCGTAATGGAAGCACGTGGGCGACAGATAAAGATGGCTTTATTCTTTGTTTGTTGGCAGCGGAAATTCTAGCCGTTACAGGCAAAGATCCTGGCGAGCACTACGAAGCGCTAACGGAAAAATTCGCAGCACCGGTATACAGCCGTGTAGACGTAGCAGCGACGCTTGAGCAAAAGCAGAAACTTTCAGCAATGGATGCGTCTGTAGTCACTAGCGATACCTTAGCAGGTGAGCCTATAACTTCTGTGCAAACTCACGCTCCGGGTAATAATGCAGCCATTGGTGGTGTTAAAGTATCAACAGAAAACGGCTGGTTTGCAGCTCGCCCGTCGGGCACCGAGCAGATCTACAAAATCTACGCAGAGAGCTTCAATGGTGAAAGCCACTTACAAGAATTAATTGGCGAAGCTGAAGCCTTAGTAGGTAAAATCATCAAATAAGTACAAAAAGAAACCAGCTTTAACGCTGAGTTGTAAATAAAGTGTTAAAAAGCGCATGGATGCATACGAATTCATGCGCTTTTTTGTTATTTTAACAAAATTATTACAACATTAGGTGTGAGTCACTGCTATATTGCTGTCATATTCTGAAGTTATTCTGTAATTAAATTACGCTTTCGGTGTGTGAACACCGCTTTTACTTAAGAGTGAGACGCAAAATGAACGCAAAAGCGACCAAGACGCAACCCTCTCCAGTGATCGATAAGGCTGCATTCAAAGCAGCGGTTATCAAACACTTACACTGCACGCTAGGCACCGACGAAAACAAAGCAAACAACCACGCTTGGTGGAAAGCAACTTGTGCGGCTATTCAAGAGCAAGTGCTTGAAGGATTGCGCAAGACGCAAAAGAGTCACTATTTGAACGACACACGCGCCGTTCATTACTTCTCGGCCGAATTCCTAATGGGTCGCCTACTTTCAAACAACCTGCAAAACTTTGGCTTGTTCGACGTTGCTGGTGGCGCACTGAAAGAGCTAGGCGTTGAAATTTCAGATATTCTGGAAGAAGAGCCAGACATGGCACTTGGCAACGGCGGTCTTGGTCGACTGGCAGCGTGTTTTATTGACTCGCTAGCGACCATGGAGTTGCCTGCTATTGGGTATGGTATTCACTACGAACACGGTTTATTCCGTCAGGAAATTAAGAGCGGTGCACAAATCGAGCGCCCAGATAGCTGGCGTGATTATGGCAACCCGTGGGAAATTTGCCGTCCAGAATCTATACAAGAAGTCTCTCTTTATGGTTACGTAGAAACAAAGTACGGCGAAAATGGCCGTGTGCTTAAAGAGTGGCACCCTGGTTCCATCGTAAAAGGTGTACCATGGGATATTCCGGTTGTAGGCTACGAAGGTAAAACCGTAAACGTACTGCGTTTGTGGCAGTCAGAAGCGTCTGATTACTTTAACTGGGACGTATTTAATGCGGGTGGTTACGTTGATGCACAGCGTGAAAACGTGCAGGCAGAAACCATCTCAAAAGTGCTTTATCCAAACGATGAAACCGAAGCGGGTAAAGAGCTACGCCTTATTCAGCAATATTTCTTCTGCTCATGCTCGCTTAAAGACATTATTCGTCGTTACAAGCGCGCCCACGGTGACGATTGGAGCCGTTTCGCAGACCAGGTTGTTATTCAGCTAAACGACACTCACCCAGCTATTTCAATACCAGAGCTAATGCGTATTCTTGTAGATCGCGCAGAGTTAGGTTGGGACGAAGCTTGGGGTATCTGTACGAAAGTATTCGCCTATACCAACCATACCTTGCTGCCAGAGGCGCTTGAAAAGTGGCCTGCCCGCATGATTGAGAAAATTCTTCCTCGTCATTTGGAGATCATCTACGAGATTAACCACCGCTTTATGGCAGAGGTTGATAAGAAGTGGCCTGGCGACAATGCAATGAAGGCTAAGCTTTCAATCATTGAGGAAGGTAACGAAAAGATGGTGCGAATGGGTCACCTTTCGGTAATTGGCTCGTTTGCGGTTAATGGTGTTGCTGAAATGCACTCTCGTCTTGTTAAATCATCGCTTTTCCCTGAATTTGACGAACTGTATCCGGGTAAACTTACTAACGTTACCAACGGTATTACGCCGCGTCGCTGGCTGAAAGCGTGTAACCCTGGGCTGTCTAAGCTTATTGATAAGAAAATTGGTGATGATTGGCCAAGGGATTTAGACAAGCTGCAGGGCTTGGCAAAATTCGCAAGCAACAAAACGTTCCAAAAGCAATTCATGAAAGTGAAGCTTGAGAACAAAGAGTTGCTAGCAGAAGAGATTCGCAAGTCATTGGATATAGAAGTAGACGTAAACGCTATTTTCGATGTGCAAATTAAACGCTTGCATGAGTATAAGCGTCAGCACTTAGCACTACTTAATATTATGGCGTTGTACCGTCGTATTCTTGAAAATCCAGATTACGATATGCACCCACGTGTATTTGTATTCGGTGCAAAAGCAGCACCAGGTTACAAGCTTGCAAAAGACATTATTTACGCGATTAATAAAGTTGCTGACAAGATTAATAACGACCCGCGCGTTAATAACAAGATCAAAGTGGCATTCTTACCAAACTACCGCGTGTCGCTAGCAGAGAAAATGATCCCTGCCGCTGACGTGTCTGAGCAAATCAGTACGGCAGGTAAAGAGGCATCAGGTACAGGTAATATGAAGCTTGCACTAAATGGTGCGGTTACTATTGGTACACTTGATGGAGCAAACGTTGAAATTGCTGAAGAAGTGGGTGATGACAACATCTTTATCTTTGGACTTACTGTAGAAGAAGTTAACGAGTTAAAAGCTAGCGGCTACAACCCGCATGATTACTACTACAAAGATCCTGAGATTAAAGCTGTGCTGGATTGGTTAGAAACCGATTATTTCACGCCGGGTAAACCAGGTGCTTTGGTATCTATCAAGCAAAGCCTGCTAGATAACGGCGACCCCTACATGGTGCTAGCGGATTTCCGCGCCTATTCTGATGCGCAAATAGCCGTTGATGCTGCGTATCGCGACAAAGAGCGCTGGGCGGAAATGGCTATTATAAACACAGCGAAGATGGGTAAGTTCACCTCAGACCGCTCAATTCGTGACTACGTAGAACGCGTTTGGAAGCTTTCACCGTGTAAGATTGAAAGCTAATCGCAGAAGCGTATAGAAAGAACCCGGCAGTGTTAAACTAGCCGGGTTTTTTTATTACTTCTTAAAAAGCGTCTATATTGATAACTGATTCATAGCTGGGTAGGACAATGTAGCGCTTTTTTTAATCGGTTTGCTTTTTTATTAACGATAATTAACTTGCAACGATTAGAGCAACAAGCCCGACATAGTTGTACTTAAGTATAAGAAGGTATGCAAAATTATACGCACGTGTCGTTGCGCCATTTGTATCGGCATGGTCTTATATAAGTAGTTGTTTTTAGTACCTAGAAGCGTAAAGCTCAAGGAAAACATCATGAGCCAACATAGATCACTGGCAACCATTCCCAATCGCTATGCGTTTATCGATAGCGTTTTAAAACAAGCGTCTCAAAGTACCTCTATTTCTTTGATGCTGGTTGATGTTGTGCGTTTTTCAGATGTAACAACGAGTTTAGGTATTCACGTTGGCGACCGTTTCTTGCTTGAAATTGCTAACCGTATTCAACACCTTTTTGGGCAACATGTGCTAATTGGCCGAATTAGCGGCGATGTATTTGGAATTGTTTTTCCCAACGAAAATAAAGAAACCGTAATGCGACAAATGTTCGAGCGCCTTGTAGAACATTTCAAAACACCTATGCATTATGACGGCACGGCATTTATCGCTGATTTTAATGTTGGCGTGGTATGCGGCGAAAACGATGGGTTTGAGATTACCGCTTTTGTATCTCGCGCAGAATCAGCGCTAAAACAGGCAAAAGAAAATAAATACGAAAACTACTTTGCACTGACCAAGTCAGACAAATCTGATACGGGCAGAAGTTTGGCGCTAAAAGCGGACCTAAAGCGAGCACTTTCCCAAAATGAACTTGAGCTTTATTACCAACCCAAAGTTGACCTGAATACCCTTGAAGTTGTGGGGGCTGAGTGCCTGTTGCGTTGGAACCATCCTCTTGACGGTGTATTGTTTCCCGGGCCATTAATTGAAGCCGCAGAGTCATACAACATGATGAATGAACTGGGCTACTGGACGTTGGAGCAAGCATTTAGAGCACTCGCTGAACTAGATGGGCTACGAATGCCGATTGTTCTGTCGGTAAACATTTCACCTACTCAGCTCTATGACAATCAGTTAATACCTACACTGAGAATGTTGAGTGATACCTATGGTTTGCCGCTATCTCTCATTGAATTAGAACTCACCGAAGACGTTGCGTTATCCAATTCACTAATGGTGAAAAAACAGCTAGATGAGCTAAGAAGTCTTGGTGTGGCTATATCGGTAGATGACTTCGGCAAGGGCTATTCTAATCTTGCCTATATTCGCGACCTAGATATTGATGCGCTTAAGATAGACAAATCTTTTGTAATGGAATTAGAAACACATCCGGTCAATAGGGCGATTATTGAAGCTGCAAAGGTTATAGGTCACGCCAAAGAGTGTTGTGTAGTCGCTGAAGGTATTGAAACCGTAGAGCAGCTTCATATTCTACGAGAAGTCGGGGTTTCCCAAGGGCAGGGGTATTTATTCTCCCGTGCCGTACCTTTTACTGAATTTGTTCAACTTACTCAGCAAGAGATTATTATCGGTAGTTCGCCAAGAAGGGCACAGGCCTAACTACTGCCAACGCTAGTCAACCGCAATAAACCTAAGTGGCTTTGCACGTTATTGCATCTTGGTTTCTAGACTTTCCAATTTTGCTCACCGAACTAGGTTAAATACTAATATACCCTCGTTATTACAGAGCGCCCTGACCATGTAGAATATCGCAACAAGTGCGTGAAAGCGTTATTTATTAGTTACATCTTAGCGCAATAAAACCTTGCGATTAGGTGATTTTGATAGACGGTCTCGGTACACTTAAGCCATCCGAGATTAGACAAAGCCAACAAAGCTCACATTTATGCAAGAACTTATCGAAAGCGGCCAATTTTTAACACTTTCTCGCCGTCAACCCGAGTTATTCGAACGTGCTCAGCAATTTACACTAGCCAATGGCACTGATGTCAGCATTACTGCGCCTGGCATCATTAGTTTTTCCGTACAGCCTAGCTCCTCCCCAAATAAACGTATTGTATTGTCTTGTGGCGTCCACGGTAATGAAACCGCGCCTATTGAAATCTGTGATGACTTGGTAAAGGGCATCCTTAAAGGGACAATGACGTTAGCACACGATGTGCTGTTTTTATTCGGTAATTTACCGGCCATGGATATTGCCGAGCGCTTTGTCGAAGAGAACATGAACCGATTGTTTAGCGGGGCGCACTCAAAAGGTGAGGGTTTAGTGAACGCCGAACGTGTGCGTGCTAAGCAGTTAGAAGAGGCGGTAGCGTCTTTCTTTGAAGCGGCTGAAGGCACCCGTTATCACTACGATCTGCACACGGCAATACGCGCTTCTAAAAATGAAAAGTTTGCGGTATATCCTTATCTTCACGACAGAGTTCACAGCAAAGGGCAGCTTGCCTTCCTTGCAGCGTGTGGGGTAAAAACCATTCTACTTTCTGAAAGTTCAACCACCACGTTCAGCTATTTCTCTTCTTATCAATATAACGCCCATGCGTTTACCGTTGAACTTGGAAAAGTACGCCCGTTTGGGCAGAACGATATGAGCCGGTTTGCTGATGCTAAAAACGCACTAACGCAGCTTATAACGGAACAAGACTTTTCACCTTCGGTAAATATGGACGACCTTGATATCTACCGCGTGAACCAAGTAATAAACCGCCAGGAAGAAGCGTTTACACTCCATTTTGACGACGATACCCCAAACTTCACTGACTACCCTAAAGGCACCGTATTGGCGTCTGAACCAGGCAAAGAATACGTTGCTGAGCAAGACGGTGAAGCTATTGTTTTTCCTAACGCAAAGGTGGCCATTGGGCAACGTGCCTTATTAACTGTAGTGCCTACCACACTGGATAAGCTAGATGTTTAAACTTGATAGTCGTTTACACAATGATACATTTTTCGTCTGTGATCTCTCGCTGTGTCGTGTACTGTTAATGAATGACAGTCAGTTTCCGTGGCTCATACTGGTGCCTATGAAAAATGATATCGCGGAAATTATCGATTTATCAGAAGATGATCAGGTGGTTTTACTAAGAGAATCTGCGCTGGCTTCAAAAGCGATGCAAGCCATATTTTCACCACTAAAACTAAATGTA
This sequence comes from Pseudomonadota bacterium, assembly GCA_034190055.1. Lineage (GTDB taxonomy): Bacteria > Pseudomonadota > Gammaproteobacteria > Enterobacterales > Alteromonadaceae > Alteromonas. Next base: position 15,261 of record JAXHTT010000088.1, read on the forward strand.
GCCGCATTAGGTAACGTGGTAAGACAGCTTCATGTACACCACGTCGCGCGTTTTGAAAACGACTGTGCTTGGCCAAAACCTGTATGGGGGAACCAGCCTGCAGTGGCCTATGACACCAGTGAAGCGCAAGCACTTGTTGAGACCATTAAGCAATGGTTTAAAGACAATAGTTAGGCGGTTATGCCTAAATAGCGGTAGATTAATAGTTCACATTAAAAGGAGTTACGCATGATTGTTTCAACTACCCCAACGTTGGAAGGTCACAAAATTGAGGCTTATTACGGTATTGTTGTGGGCGAGGCCGTAATGGGCGCAAATGTGTTTAAGGATCTTTTCGCGTCAATTCGCGATATCGTGGGCGGACGCTCGGGGTCTTATGAAGAAGAGCTTACCACTGCGCGAAAACTAGCGTTTACCGAACTAGAGCATGAAGCAAGAAGCATGGGCGCAAATGCTGTGGTTGGTATAGATCTAGACTATCAAGTTATTGGTGATAAAGGCAGTATGCTAATGGTGAGCATTAGCGGTACTGCGGTAAAAACGACGCCGGTATAAATACAAAAAGTGTATAGTTTTCAAAGTATGCGCTTATCAAATAATTAAAGCGAGGCTAGAGCCCGTTGTTTATCAACAGTGGCTATGTCTCGCTTTTTTTGTTTTTTTACCCTCAAAAAACCTTATTAAGGAAATAGAATGCTAAGAAAATGGATGCTTGTCCTATTTGCCGCATGCTCCTGTCAGCTGTTTGCGCAGGATGGTCTTCAGTATCAAAAACCGTCTAAAGAAATTCTAGACTTAGTAGATGTTACGCTTGCGCCAGCGACCCTCGTAGATGACGCACAAAAGAATATGGTGCTGTTGTATGGCAAGTTCACGACAGCATTCGGTTCAAACCCTGCTCTATCTAATAGATCACGCAAATGCATCTAGGTCTTTCTGGTGTTTCC
>JAXHTT010000089.1:0-15877 GCA_034190055.1 Pseudomonadota bacterium
TATTTACTGTTGCGTCAGGCAGTGAATATTCACTCGATGCTATACCTTTCGCAATACCCTCTTTAGTTTCGTGATGGCGTACCATATCGCCAGAAAATACCGAATCAAATTGAATGTTGCGATGCTTAAAATAATCACCAAGCCAGATAGCTTGTTGCCCACCTAAATCGCTGAGTTTGTCATAGTTCGCTTGTCCAAAAGACGCTTGGCCATGGCGTACTAAATAGATGTCTGTCATACCGCTGCCTGATGTTATTAATATGTTAAATCCTCAAATTCACATATTAAGTAAAACAGCAGTATAAGTTTAATTGATATTTTGAATGAGTATGCATCATGTCAAACTATGCGCCCCTATCGACGGTCGTTTAGTGACCGTTTTGAACAAAACTTGACTTATAGACTTCATTTGCGTGCAATACAGCTGTTTTATTTGTCTACGAAACAGGCAATCAAGACGTCTTATTGGATTGAAGACGGCCGAACGTAAGGGATTGCGCGCACGGACGCGACTTTGTCGTGATAAGTTTGACTATAGGCGCTTAGCGTCTGAACGATAAAAAGAATCAAAATGAAGTCACTTACATACGCTTCGCCCTGCGTTTCTGCAAAAGAAAGAGCGACTATAAACCCTATCATTTATTGTCTTTTAATCACCTCGATATTTTCTGGCAGTATTCAAGCCAATATCAATGGTGACGCAGAAATACGAGCTGCGAACGATCCGTACAAATACGCTGACGACTTTTCATTATTTAACGTTCGCGTAAGTTTTGCTATCCCCCATTGGGATAGCGAAATTATTGCGTGGTCGCGCAACGTTTTCGATGAAAAGTACGTTGCACGAAGTGGCTTTGATGTACCCGTACAAACCGGAAAGATCATGGCCTACCCAGGCGCGTCTAGAAGCTTTGGCGTTACCTTCAGAAAGTCTTTCTAACGCTTTAAATGTGTTGGTTTGGTATGAAACACCGCATGGCACTGAGCAATAACAGACAGCGCTATATGCTCTGGTAGCTCACCACCGATATCAAAGCCAGCGGGGCTTGCGAAATACTGAGTAAAGTCGGTATTACCAAGCCCGGCTAAATCCATAATTTCCTGCTTACGGTGCAGTGGCCCGAGCATTGCCGTATAGGTTAACGATTGCTTGCTTAGCACCTGCAGCGCTTTCGCATCAATTTCTCGGTGATGAGACATAAGCACTGCTGCTTGAATGTTATGTTCGCCCATGTGAAGACGTAAGCCTTCAGTAGACGGGTCTTCAATCAAGTAATTTACCTCGGGAAAATGTTCAAGTCTTGCTTGTGCAGGCCTTGGATCCCAAAGGCTTACTAAATAGCCCTGCAAACTAGCAAGCTTAGTCATAAAGGTAGCGTCGTACCCACCTCCAACAACAAGTAAGTGGATAGGCGGCAGCATCAAAACCGACAACATGCGCTTGCCATCAACGGTGTCGAGTACAGCTTTTCTAGGTGTAGCAGAATGTTCTTCCAATTCCGTGCAATCACCCAAAGTGCCGTCTACCGCGCAGCGCCACTCACACGCTTCCCCGTTTGATAAGCTTTTGCTAACCACATCCAACGATAAATACTGGTTACTCTTGTTAACTGGCACGAGTGCCAGATGCACTACGCCGCCGCACCCAACACCTAGCTTGAAAGCAATATCTTCTTCATCTTCATCGTCATAAACCGCAGTACGGCTAACGCCGTCAGTCATCACACGCTGTGCTTTTTTAACGATATCACTTTCCAAACAGCCGCCGCTTAATATACCTAGCTGATGCCCGGCATCACTAAACAGCATCATAGCGCCGGCTTTGCGATAGCATGAGCCTTCTGTTTTAAAAATAAACCCTAGCACCCATTTGTGCTTGTCCTTAAGTGGAAGCCACTGCGCAAGCAAATGGTTAACGTGATTACTCATAACTACCTCTAAACCGGTCCAACCTGCTTACTGCTGCGATGCTGCTTGGGAGATAAATGCAGCCAATGTTGCAGGCTCTTGCGCACCTGCTACGCCCTGATTACCAATCACAAATGTAGGAACGCTTTGAATACCGCGCTGCATCCAAAGGGTTTCTTCCTCACGCACTGCTTGCGCGTATTTTTCATTTTTAAGCGCTTGTTCAGCTTCAGACTTATCAAGACCTACAGCCTCTGCCAGTTCTACCAGAACGCCTAGATCGTTCACGTCTTTACCATCAGTGAAGTAGGCGTTGAACAAGCTAAGCTTCATTGCTTCTTCAAGGTCGTTTTGTGCTGCAAAGTGAATCAGCTGATGGGCCTTGAAAGTATTCTGCATACGGGAGTCGTCATTGAAATTAAATGCAAAACCCAACTCTTCACCTGCCTGTACGAGTCGTGCTCGATTCTCCACACTTTGCTGCTCGCTAATACCGTATTTTTCCATAATGTGTTCACGAAGGTTTTGTCCTTCAGCAGGCATATTAGGGTTTAGCTCAAACGGATGGAACTTGATATCTACTTCAATGTTATCAAGGGTTTTAATCGCTTCTTGCAACCGCTGATACCCGACTATACACCATGGGCATACCACATCAGATACCATATTAACCGTTACTTTCTGTACACACTGTGCACCTTGCTCACTTGCTGCCATGATAGGACTCGCTTTATTGAAGTCGTGAATTTATAGGGGGTTAGATAAGGTTACAAAAAGAAACTTCAACCCCATTTAGCAATTATTTTCGTTGTCGCCTATCAGTTTTTAAACGTCTTTTTTGAACCGTTTATATCGGCATGGTGAATGGGCGTGATTTTATCTAAAGCCAGGCGCGCCCAAATCTCGTAGCCCTTAGAAGACGGATGAAAGCCATCTTCAGCCATTAAGCCGCTTCGCTGAATATCGGCAACAGTACCACCAAAGTTAAGCGCGGTAACATACAATATTTCTGCGTTAGAACATCCTGTTACGGATTTAACCAGAGCTTGGTTTAAAAGTAATGCTCGCCAGCCTAACAGTGCGCGCAAAGGTTGCGGTAGCGCTGGAAAGCAATGAATAGGAGGAACTGCAGTAAACACTATTTTTTTACAGCCAAATTTGTGCGTTAAAAGTGTACTGATGGCTTCAATATTTTGCTGCCATCGCTTTAGTGACACAAATTTAGTGACATCGTTAACACCTACAGAAATAAGCGCAGATGAGAAGTTTTCGCAGGGGAGATCTCGCAGAAGACTAACCACATCTTCGCTTTTAAACCCTGTTTTGGCATGCAGCGATACACGGGCTGCTCCAATTTGACTAAGGCTCGAATACAATAAACCAGTTAGCGCGCCCTGTTGCGTTAAAGCGCCTACGCCAGCCGCTGCAGAATCACCCACCACTAGTAGATTAGTGAGAGGTAACAACGAACCTTCTACCGAAGCTAGTACACGCTCTCCTTCAGGTTCTGGCAGCACAGTGGTCTTTTTTCGCACCCACATCGCCTGCATTAGTACAACAGGGGAAAGTAAAACAATGGCTAGGTTCAACGCCAAAACTTTGAAGTAGATCAAATCATATACCTAAGCAATCACATAAACTAAACGCATAACGCTCAATTCGCGCCATACACCTAAAGACAAGTGCAAACATATGACTCACGCTATCACTGTACAACACCAAGCCGTATCGACAATTACCAAATACGCGCTTAATGCTCCTCGTTATACGTCTTATCCCACTGCACTTAAGTTTGAGCCATTGCAAATTGACCCGTTGCCGCAAGCATTAAACATTTCTAAAGCACCTGCAGTGAGCCTGTACGTGCACATTCCGTTTTGCAAAACGCTATGTTATTACTGCGGTTGCAACAAAATGGTAACCCGTCACAACGAGAAAGCAGACGAATATTTAGACTATCTAGAAAAAGAAATTTTGTCTAAACGTTATTTAACAGACGGCAGGCGTGTAGTTTCTCTGCACTTAGGTGGCGGTTCACCCAGTTTTTTGAGCGAGACTCAGCATACTTATTTAATGTACCTGCTAAAAAAACACTTTACCTTTGAAGCTGGTGCTGAGTTGTCTATTGAATTAGACCCCAGAAATATCGATAAACGTTACCTTCAGAACTCAAAATGTCTTGGCTACACGCGCATCAGCTTTGGCTTGCAAGACACCGATTACAACGTACAGAAAACGATTAATCGTGTGCAAAGCACATCGCACATTGCTGACTTAGTGTTCGAAGCACGCTCGCTTGGTTTTGACTCAGTTAATTTGGATTTAATTTACGGTTTACCAAACCAATCACTAGACACGTTTTCATCAACCATTGCCGCTACTAAAGCCATGATGCCAGACCGCATCTCGCTTTTTAGCTACGCACACCTGCCTGAACGATTTGCCGCGCAGCGCAAATTTGCGGAAGAAACACTACCAAGCAGTGAAGAAAAAGCGTCGTTATACGACCTTGCCGTTAAAAGCTTTACGAGCATAGGTTACGAAATGATTGGCCTTGATCACTTTGCCTTAAGCAAAGATTCATTAGCCATTGCCAAAAATAAAGGCTTACTTCACCGTAACTTCCAAGGGTACACCTTACGTGGCGACGCTGACCTTGTAGGGTTCGGCGTGTCAGCCATTAGCACCGTAGGTAATGCGTATGCGCAGAATGCTAAAGATCTAAAGGAATACTATAGCCGATTAGACAACCACCTACCCTGCTCAAAGGTTGGGCTTTCACTTACCGTGGACGACCTCATACGCAGAGACGTAATTTCTAGCCTGATGTGCAATCTAGTGGTTGTTAAACAAGCTATTGAAAGCAAACACCACATCAAATTCGATGAATATTTTGCTTCAGCTTTAGATAATCTTGCAGAGATGAAACAAGATGGACTTATTGAAATCACATCCGAATATATTCGAGTGCCAGAGTCAGCACGCATTTATATTCGGGCTATTTGTGCGCGTTTCGACGCCTATTTGAATAGAAGTGAAACGCTGAGTAGCTACTCCAGGGCCATCTAAAATTAAGGCAATTTGAAACGCGCAATAACCTGCATACCTTTTACAAGATTAAGGCGCTCAAGGGAAATACAGCTAATGCTGGCATAAAGGGTTTGGCTGCTATCGAGTACATTCAGCGTTAGCAATACTTTGGCGCTTTTTGCAGTAGCTCGCCCAGTTTGAGTGGTATTTGCATCGCCTTTCAAAGAGCCTTCTGAAGAGCTAAGCGGAAACGATACATGCTCGATACTAGATATAGCGCACGGCAACGCATTTAGAATACTACTAGTACTAGCAGTACCTAATTCAGTGATGTTGGTATCGATACTTACATCACAAGATTTAACCGCAAACCGAACCGGAACCTGCCCATCGCTTGTCTGGGGCAAATAAGACAAAGATTCTGCAGTAACGTATATCTCTTGCCCCGCTACCGTAACTTGCTCAATTCCGTTTTCCGACTGACACTGCTCGTTGCTTTGTAATGGCAAAACACTTTGTCCCTGTTGCGTATCGCTACCCTTTTTGGGGTCGATAGCGGTACTTTGCGACCGGTTGTTATCGAGAGCTTTGTTTGGCGATACAACTTTAACCCCTTCAAGCACGCTAGACGGTGTTGCAAACCCTTCTTTTTCGAATACTTGAGTCAATACCTCGCGAGTTTTTCCACAAAGCTCAACATGGCCTCTATCAATATAAATTAGTTCGTCACTAAACAAGGCAAGATCGTCTAGGTCGTGAGAGATTACAAAGCATATTAGCTTCTCCGACACACACAAATTTTTCAAAAACTGGTAAATTTTGCGCCGGGTGAAGATATCAATTGCGCTTAATGATTCATCTAGCAATAACACATCAGGGCCGTTTACCAATGCTCTCGCGATCGCTACCCGCTGCGCTTCTCCACCAGAAAGTGCTTGAACCGGTTTGTCGATTAAATGCTCGCTGCAGCAACCACGCAAACTCTCTTCAATAGACAGCGCATTTGCGCTTGCGTGGCGCTGTGCTAAGGCCAAGTTGCCACGCACATCGGTGTGGGGAAATAACATGGGTTGCTGAAACACGATACCAACTTTTTTAGCATCCCATGGGGTTTGCACTTTTGCGCTTTTCTCTACACCAGCCAAGGCACGGAACAGGCTGCTTTTTCCCGCACCTGATGGACCGGTAACCCCAATGAATCGGCTTTGTGGCTGCAATGAGATTTGTGCGTTAACGCGATTTGGTAGTAGCGCAGATATTTGCATGTTAACGCGCCTCATCACTACGGGTGACACCGTTAAAACGATAGAGCGCCGCGAGCATCACAAATGAGAATATCAGAAGGGCTAGTGCAAGGTTGTGTGCGCTGTTATATTCCAATGCCTCTACCTGTTCATATAGCGCGATAGACAGCACCTGAGTTTCTCCAGGAATATTGCCACCTATCATTAGTACTACGCCAAACTCGCCTATGGTATGTGCAAAGCTTAAGCCCAATGCCACTACAATGGGCGCTTTGCTTAAAGGCAGTACTATTTTTATAAAAGCTTCAAAGGCCGAAAACCCTAGTGTTTTTGCCACATCTAGATAACGGGTATCTAATTGCGAAAAGCCGCTATACAAGGGCTGTAAGGCAAATGGAAGTGAGTAGATGACAGAGCCCAATACCAAACCTTCAAAGCTAAATGCTAAATTACTCCCGGTTAGGCTTTGCCATCCCTGCCCCAACGCACTTTGCGGCGAAAAAGCAATAAGCAGATAAAACCCCAGCACAGTTGGCGGTAAAACCAAAGGCAACGCGAGTATCGACATAACCAAAGGCTTAGCTTTGCTCTGCCAGTTCGCTAAAAACCATGCTAGCGGCAATCCGAATAACAACAGTAAGCCACTGGTTATAAAGGCCAGCTTTAAGGTAAGTAATATAGCTTCAAGTGTCGATGTGCCGAAGAATTCTGTGAGCATACTTATTTACCAACGCGCGACATTATGGCGGGTTCGTACCCCCATTCAATTAAGCTGTGCTGCACCCCTTGCGACATTAAATATTGTACGAAAAGGCTTGGTGATGACACTCCACTAGCGTCACTCAAACGAAACGCTCTGGTTGGCTCAACGTCGTCTTTGTGAACGGGCTCATCAACTGGCGCTGTCGCATTTTTGATTGGAAGTGGTTCGAACAGATTCGGAGATAGTGTAGCAACCGTTTTACTGTTAACCACCAACGACTGAATGATGGGTTGATACAAGGTTTCAGGTACTGGAACAATAACCGTATTAGCATCAGCGCTTTTGGTATTAACAGCACTGTTAAAATTAGAAGGCAAATTAGAGGATAAGTCCGCGGGCAAATCTAAGGCCAATGAGTACGCAACGAACGCCCCTTTTACGCTGCCGGTGGTATAAAACTGCAAGGTTTGTAGCACGTTTTTACCCATCACTCTGTGAGGTAAAAACTGTTGCCATAGGGACAAGTTCTGCAGCGTTTGCTGTGCTGCGTCACCATAGGGAGCCAGTTTAGGGTTTGCGATAGCTACCTTGTTTTGTGGGTTTTCCATTAATTGAACAAGCTGCCTCGACAAGCAATCGGTAAGCTGAACCTTTATTTCTGCAGTTGTATCTCCAGTAGATGAGCGCGCGATTTGCTCGCAGTTTCTTTCAATCGATGTCTTACTAGATATTTCACCAAATGCCTCACTTGATAAGTCACCAGCATAGACAAACGCCAGCTTGCCTTTAGCGTAATCCACCAGATTGCCGTAGTGAACTAGGTTATTATCAACTAATGCTTGCGGCCTAGCGCGATCTGCAGATAGAAAAACGTCGAAGCTAGCACCATGTTGAATTTGCGCATACAAAGTACCGCTAGAAGATACCGTTACTGCGACTTCTATACCGGTAAGCTCAGTAAACTGCTCGGCAATACTCTTTAGCGGTTTTGCAAAGTTTGCCGCAACGGCTACGTTAATTTTTTCGTCGCGCTTGAAATTTACTGACTGGTTTTGCTTGTCGGCACTAATAACGCTCCCTTCATTTACAGTATTATTCGCCGCTTCGAAACTGCTCGCCTGTGCAACAGAACTTGAAAAAGCTGTAACGCCTAGGGCTACACTTGCACATGCACTTGCACTTACCAAAATAAGCATGGCGAGGTTAACAAAGCTTGAAGGTCGCATTGCCAAAGAAAAAAACATTACTTTTTATGCATCCACTTAAGTGCGGCTTTATCGTCAGACGCTTTTGCCGCAACCCACTCAGATTTATCGCCCTTGAATTCTTTTTTCCAGAGCGGTACCGACTGTTTAAGCATGTCCATTAAGTAGCAGGCAGCGTCAAACGCCGCTTGGCGGTGGGGAGCGGCGGCACCCACCCATACTATTTGTTCGTTATTGTATATGCGCCCTACTCTGTGCAGTGCGCCAGCGCTATTAAGTTCAAAACGATCTACAGCTTGCTCAAGTAGCAGCATTAATGCCTTTTCGGTCATACCCGAGTAATGCTCTAATTCGATGCCGTCTATGCCGCCTGAATTATTATAATCACGCACTAACCCAGTAAAAGTAACAATCGCGCCGGTATTGCCGCAGGCCTTCTCATCTGCAGACTGTTTTAGCCTAGCGTACAGCTCTCCTTGGTCGAAATCTTCAACTTGAACTAGCGCGAACATAGCTAGCCCCCTGTCACAGGTGGAAATAGCGCCAGCTCATCACCGTCGCTAAGTACTGTTTGGAGATCGCAAAGCTCTTGATTACAAGCAGTTAGCACACTGCTCTCTAGGGCTAATGCCCACTTGTCACTACGCGTTTTAAGCTGCGATATCACGGTCTCAATAGTGCTGCTCTCGCTTATATTAAGCGCAATATTGTCCTCTCCCGTAATCTCTCTGGTTTGTGCGAATGTTTTTACCGTTACCTGCATGCTTTGCCTGTTATCTACGTTGTTAAGGTCGCATTGTGCGCGCTAATTAATCTTTCCAAGCCTCTGAAATGGGTTGAGCCTAAAGTGCGTTGCTTTTTGAGTGCATGTACGCTTTATGCACGTCATTTTCTAGTTCATTGGCCTTTGTGAAAACTAGGTGTCAGACTTCCAGTGGCCTGTCTTACCGCCTTTTTTCTCTAATACCCGTGTCCCTTCCATATGCATGCCAGGGTCGATGGCTTTGCACATATCAAACAAGGTTAAAAGCGCCACATTTACTCCTGTGAGCGCTTCCATTTCAACGCCGGTTTTACCGCTTAACTTGCAATAGCAAGTGGCTTTAATTCGGTTCTGGTCGGCCTGAATGTCAAAATTAATATCCACCTTTGACAGTGCCAGTGGGTGACAAAGAGGAATAAGGTCAGCGCAGCGTTTCGCCCCTTGAATACCCGCAACTCGAGCAACAGCGAATACATCCCCTTTTGCAATTTTTGCTTCAGAGATTTGACGAATAACGTCTTCGCTTACGTATAAAAAACCTTCTGCTGTGGCTTCTCGCTTGGTAACGTCTTTGTCGCTAACGTCGACCATATTGGCTTCGCCGCCAGCGTTTAAATGGCTAAAGGTACTCATGCTTCCACCAAGTGCTTCACAAAATTACACGGTCTAAAGTCGGCATCAAGCTGGCTAGAAATAATTTTTTCCCACGCAGTACGACACGCGCCTGTTGAGCCTGGTAAGCAGAAAATAACCGTATTATTGGCAAAACCCGCTACCGCGCGAGACTGAATAGTTGATGTGCCAATCTCTTCATAGCTAATTTGACGGAATAGCTCGCCAAAGCCGTCTACTTCTTTATCGAACAATACACTGATGGCCTCTGGCGTTGAGTCACGGTGGGTAAAGCCTGTACCACCGGTAATTAATACAGCGTGAATATTTTTATCGGCAATCCATTTCGACACCACGGCGCGCTGCTGATAAATATCGTCTTTCACCAAATCGCGTTCGTAAAGCTTATGGCCAACCGAGGTAAGCGCCTCTTTCAAGTAATCTCCCGACTTGTCGTTTTCGAGGGTGCGCGTATCTGAAATAGTGAGTACGGCGATATTAAGGGGTTGGCTGACAACTGACATATGAAATCCTAATTTGATATGCGACATTTTGGCGGTTTTTGATAAAGTACCAGCCAAAATACTATTTGGTAATCACTTTATAAGGGTGCATGCCATGAATTCAACAACTAAGTTGCTATAAACTATGTCTAAAAGCCTAACTAATCAGCAGGCTATGCGCTATAACCGCCATATTGTGCTTCCCAAAGTGGACCTAGACGGTCAAGAAGCGTTACTAAACGCTAATATCTGTATCATTGGTATTGGCGGGCTTGGCACCGCGGCCGCCACTAGCCTTTGCGCCAGTGGCGTGGGCTCTCTTACCCTTATTGACCACGACACAGTCGAGGCCAATAACCTTCCAAGGCAAACCTTGTTTAGCGAACAAGATGTAGGAGTAAATAAAGTAGAAGCTGCAAAAGCGCGGCTTACTGCAATTAACAGCGACTGCGACATTACCGTGATGGCAGAACCGTTTTCGGCGCCCAGCTCTACTCAGCTTTCACCAGCATTAAAACAAGCCATAGAGCGTGCTGACGTAGTCCTAGATTGCACGGACAATACAGACTCGCGAGATTTAATAAACTTATTGTGTTTTAAACTAAATACGCCGCTGGTATCGGGCGCGGCTATTCGCTTTGAAGGCCAGCTTTTCGTAGCTATACCCGGTGAGAGCCGCTGCTATGCTTGCTTACGAACGCTATTTGAATCACCCGATTTAAGCTGTGTTGAGGCAGGTATATTCTCGCCAGTAGTAAATATTGTTGGTACTTACCAAGCTATGCTAGCCATGCAAGTATTGATGGATTTCGATAATATTCCTAAAAACACGTTAATGACCTTTGATGCTCTGTCGCACGAGTGGCGAAACTGGAAGTTACCTAAAGGCGTGGACTGCGAGCTTTGTGCTTGCTGAATGCAATTAAAGAAACCATAAAATTTAAGATGGCAGGTAACTAGCAAACATAATCATTGTTATCCATCACGGTCTAGAGACCTGCCCTTTAATTTAACATTCACAAACTCAATTTTTATCGTTTAAGACTTCTTGGCGTTCACGTTCGTAGGTTTGATAATCTTTTTGATAAAGTGCTTCGCACTCATCTCGTTGCGCCCCCTGCAATTCGCTGCAGTTTTGCAAGCGGTTTTGTTGCGCTGCGTTGTACAACTGTTTCGACGTGCACCCAGAAGCCAAAGCTAGTAAAAGAGTTAAAGGAACTATTTTTGTTAATTTCATTTCAGGTTTTTCTTTAATTACATTGCTTTTTGAGACGACGCGTTTTGGAAATAGTTTCACTGAACAATCAGCAAAATGTTACGATTTATGTATTTTGAGCAATCATCTGAAAACACTTGGGCCCTTACAAATACGCTTATCGATATGATTGCCGCGTTTTCGTTAGAAAAATAGACAGAAAATAGGTTGATTTAAATGACAACCCCAGTAGTAAAAAACCACATGGTAGTGGCGCAAAACGCGTCTGGACGTAACATGAACGTGCCAATTTATCGTATGAAGGGCGCGCGCCCTGGACCCACCGTGTACATTCAAAGTTCTATTCACGGCGCTGAAGTGCAAGGCAACGTGGTTATTTACCATCTTATTCAGCGCTTAAAAGACATGGATATTTGCGGTGAAATTATTCTAGTGCCCAACTGTAATCCCATTGGTACTAACATCAAAGCCGGTGAGTACACATTAGGCCGGTTCGACCCTGTGAACGGCACAAACTGGAACCGCGGCTATTTTTTCGATAAAGAAGCAGTTGAGCATTTCGCCAAAACGGTAACCCGCGAAGAGTCTATTGAAGGCATAAAACAACGTTTTCGTGCGCACCTTTCCAATGCTATCGACAACAAACTGGCTGAACCCTGGGGTTTAGGCTTGGCTCAGCAGCTAAACCTAAAACTACAACAAATGGCGGTGAACGCCGACTTTGTACTAGACCTTCACAACGGCCCGGTGTCTACCCGTCACGTTTATATTCCCGAGTATGCCAAAGACAGCGCCAAGCTATTTAACATCCCCCACTGTATTTTTATACCTAACGTATTTGCAGGTGCACTGGACGAAGCGACGTTCTGCCCGTGGTGGACACTGCAAGAAAGCATAAAAAGTAATTTAGCGCGTGAGGTAAGCTTTAACGTTGAAGCCTTTACCCTTGAAATGGGTAGCCAAGAAGTGATTGATTTTAACGAAGGTAACATAGATGCCACCAGCATTCTTAGCTACCTAAACGCCAAAGGCGTGCTGCACGAATGCGACATTAAACCGAAAGCAATGCAGCGTTTAGGCGTGTATTTAAAAGACTATAAAACCCTATTTACTAACTGGGGTGGCATGGTGGAGTACATGGCAAAACCAGGCCAAACCGTGAAAAAAAGCGAACCGCTGGCGCAAATTCTAAATATTGATGATCTCGACACCGACAGTGGCAGCAGAACACTAGAAGCACCTTGCGATTTAATACCTATTTTGCACTTCCCGTCGGCTTCAGTATTGAGCGGAACGCAGTTGTATAAGGTGTTTACTAATTATAAGGAGCTGTAAATTTGCATCTATTAAAATAAAATGTGAATTAGATCTTAGTGCGTATTGTGGACCTGTGCACCATCAACTTTAAACCCAATTAAGCAATAAACTTAAAGCGAACTAACTTGCACGCTGAAACCCAAATTGAACGCAAGGATATTATTTCACATTTTCATCCAGATAAATGCGAACACACGGAGTAAACGTCACTGTACAGTAAGTTGTGCATAACTTTTAAGAATTTATTAAGCAACTTTCAGATCAAAAGAAAATTTATGTAATTGGGTCTCTTATACAATTAAGTAAATTTTCAATAAAGAAAACTTTTATTCTATTTTTTCTTTTGATACCTTTTTCGCTCGCAAAAAAAGAATGGACTCTAAATGACTTTCAATGAGCTGTTAGAAAGTAACATTGCAGCTGGTGCTCCAATAATTCAAATTATCAGTCACGATACACTGAGGATTAGAGCCGAAGTTTCAACTGTTGCAGAAACGTTAGGCCGCAACACTTATATATGGGATCGTACCCAAGGTTTACGCGAAAATATAACCTACCCATCTCCAGATGCACCCGAAGAAACAAAACAACCTGCTATTCCTATTGATTGGCTTAACGGCGTTTTCGAGGATGACGATGAGCTTTTTCCAAAACCTAGCAATTGCATTGTTTTGTTGGAAGACTTCCACCCCAACTTAACTGATGCTGATTACGCAATAATCGCTCGCCTTAGGAATTTTGCAATTTCGGTGGCAGGGAAAAAGATTAGAGATATAACATTGGTTATGTCGCAACCCATACACCGTCTTCCCGTAGAATTGGAAAAAGAAACTCAAATTCTTACTCTTCCACTGCCAAACAAGTCCGATTTAGAAAGATTAGCAAAGCAAGCTAAGCAGACATTCAATATCGCCGAATCCGACTACCGAGTTACGGATGAAGTGCTTAGCGCTGCATTAGGCTTGTCTACCAGCGAGGCTCAACTTGCTTTTGCAAAAGCAGCATCACAAAAAAAACGCATAAGCGAAGCTGAAATTCCGCTTATTGTAGAAGAAAAAGAGCAAATCATTCGCAAAAATGGGCATCTTGAATACTTTCATCCAAAGGCAACACTAGATGATATTGGCGGCCTAGCGAACCTTAAAACATGGCTAAACAGACGAAAACAAGCATTTACCTCTGCGGCAAAAGACTTTGGCCTAGAAGATCCTAGAGGAGTATTACTCTTAGGCCTTCCAGGAACTGGCAAAAGCCTTGCCGCCAAGGCCGTTGCAAATGCTTGGCAACTTCCTTTGTTGCGACTTGATATGGGTAAAATTTATGGCGGCATTGTCGGTCAGTCTGAAGATAATATGCGTCAGTCGCTGCAATTAGCTGAAGCGCTTTCACCCAGCATATTGTGGATTGATGAAATAGAAAAAGGGTTATCTGGTATGCAAAGCTCTGGTTCTACCGATGGTGGAACAACAGCACGTGTTCTAGGTAGCTTTCTTACTTGGATGCAGGAAAAAGACAAACCGGTGTTTGTCGTTGCAACGGCAAACAATATTTCTCATTTACCTCCCGAACTGCTTCGTAAAGGGCGAGTAGATGAGATTTTCTTTGTTGACTTACCAACGGCAAACGAAAGAGAAGAAATAATAACAGTTCATCTTCGCAATCGGCAAAGGGCAGACGAGTTTAGCCAAGAAGATATACATATTCTTGCAAGGGCTTCAAAAGGCTTTACGGGCGCTGAACTTGAAGAAGCCATTAAAGAAGCGATGTTTGTCGCTTTTGACGAGGGGTGTGACTTAGATAAAAGCCATATTCAACAAGCATTAGAAGCAACATCCCCACTCTCAATAACCATGCATGAACTTATCAATGACACTAGAAAATGGGCGAAAGGAAGAGCAGTTAAAGCGAGTAGTGAAGAGCCAGAAGATGTAAAAGCCTCTGAAAAATCCTCACCGCAGCCGAAACTAAAAACGGAAATTGAAAATCCATTTGTTTCATAGGTAGTACATGAGCAACTTATTTTATAACGCGCTTTGCCGTAACGAGTCGCAAGCGAAGCAATTAGAAGACGATGTTAATAACGGGCTTACCCCTTTTATTAATTATCTTAACAACAGCATTTCAGCCTTTAAAAATAAAGAAGTTGTAGCAAAATGGCGCCCGTTAAACGATCGGAAATATGAAATAACGCTGCAAACAAAAATTTTTAAAATAATCCCAGAAAACACTGTTGAAATAGTAGACGACAACATTGGTTGGTACGAGCTACAACTCGATGAAGAAGATGAACCTTTTGTCCCCGACCTTACCGACCCCCTTGTGATTGGTAAAGGGCCAAACCGAGTGAGTGTAAGTATCCCTCATTATAATTTGAGAGAAAAGGATGACCGGTTCGAGGTTAATTTAAGGGACTATGAACAAACAATAGCGTTTTTCAAAAATCGCGCGGTTTGGCAAGGCTATACGTTAACACTTGTACAATGCCAGAACTTACTCGATGAAGCCTCAAATGTTCAATTAAATGGCATAAGGGTTCAACATAGAATAGTAAACGATAAAACCATCAAAATTTATCACCACATTGTTCCAAGTAGAGATGAATTAACAATACATGGCATTGAAGTAAGCTTTTGCTTTAAAAGTCAATTTAGCGCTGACTCCCTACCCAGCAACGCAATAGAATCAAATGATTCATGGATTATTATCGGCAAAAATCAACCCGAAGTACCCAACTGTATAACAGAAAATGTTACTAATGCGTGGTTGAGGGAATTAAGTATTTCAAACCTGTCTGGCAATGGAACTTCACTCTCAAATGCAGATTTTGAAATAAGTAATGAACAAAGCACCCGTATTATCACAGCAAAACATAAAGATGCGCCGCAACTAAAGAGTGTTACCTATGATGCTTGGAATTTAGAAATAAAGCTTAAAGAACATAAGCAAGATAAATGGATACAGCTCATAGAGCCAGAGTCGAATGATGACACCGGCGTTTCGGCATTAGATTATTTTTTTAGCGACAATGCTCGTATTTCGGATAGAAATGGCAGAGGAAATGACGAATATAAGGTTATTAAATCTGACAGTGAAGAGCGCAGGCTTCTTTTAAGTAAAAAAGATAAGCGCAGCGAAAGTGTATATCCTAACGATGACGTGATTAAGGCGTTAGCTGATGTAAGCCAATTACGTAAACAGCAAGATGCAATTCAAGCACTTAAGAAGGCGCCTACACTAGGAAACTTTAATCTTTTATCGTTGTTTTCAGACCGCGAAAAAATGGTATGGCCTACAATAAGGCCAAAGCAGGCTAATGAACAATCGTGGAAAATACTTACAGATACAAGTTTCGATGGCTGCCTTGAACAAAGAGAAT
>JAXHTT010000009.1:0-52391 GCA_034190055.1 Pseudomonadota bacterium
GTCTCGCGAGAAGTCGTGTAACTTGGTATCGGTAGACCAAAGCTCTGATGCGGCACTGTGTATTGTCAGGCAAGAGGGTTCGCGCATTACTATTCACGCCGTGGGGCGTTTTTACTACAACCCAAACGACAATACCTGTGAAGCTGCTTTTGTTACTCGTGAAACTCAGCAGGGAAAAGGTATGGCAAGCCGCTTGTTGAACGAGCTTATCACGGTAGCAAAAATAAGAGGCATTGCGAAA
The DNA here is from genome assembly GCA_034190055.1 of Pseudomonadota bacterium. Lineage (GTDB taxonomy): Bacteria > Pseudomonadota > Gammaproteobacteria > Enterobacterales > Alteromonadaceae > Alteromonas. The sequence goes on from JAXHTT010000009.1 coordinate 242, forward strand.
ATGATGGCCTATGTACGGGGCGATAATAGCCCCATGATCACTATTTTCGAACAAGCTAAATTTAAACGGAAATTTACTGGCGACCCCAGTGATATAGAGTTAGTACTAGACGTGGCATCACTGCATGACAATTAAAATATTTCGCGGCAAGCACGGCACCAAACACGATTTGGGCAAGGACCACCCCGAATCGCCAGACCGTTTATTTGCTATTGACGACCAACTGCTTTCTTCAGGACTCGATATGGTTTGTGAGCATGCTGACGCCACTCCCATTGCTGAAGCCTATCTGAAACTAGCGCACGACCCATACTATGTAAAAAGTGTATTTGAGCGTGCAGCTCAATCTATCTTCAACGACCACGAAAAAACACTGTATTCAGAAAATAAAGACAGCGTGGCGTGGTTAGACGAAGACACAGGTTTAATGCGCCACAGCTTAAACGCTGCGCTAGAGTCTGCGGGAGCAGGATGTAATGCTGTCGATTGGGTAATGGAAGGCAATGACCGGCAAGCCTTTTGTGCCACTAGGCCGCCTGGGCACCATGCGACGTACGACAGTGCTATGGGTTTTTGTATTTTTAATAACATTGTTATAGCTGCGCGCTACGCGCTTCAAAACTATGAGCTAAAACGGGTTGCCATTGTCGACTTTGACGTGCACCACGGAAACGGTACTGAGCAAATTGTAGCCGGCGACCAGCGTATAATGTTGTGCAGCAGTTTTCAGCATCCCTTCTATCCACACAGTGGCTCGCCGGTTTCTGCAAGTAATATTCTGTCAGTACCCCTTGAGGCCGGTGCGACCGGAGAGATTTTTAGGGAAAAAGTGCAGCACTGGTTTGACGCATTGCGTAACTTTCAACCTGAACTGATTTTTATCTCTGCAGGCTTTGATGCGCATGCTGAAGACCCAATGGCCCATCTGCGCCTAGTAGAAGATGACTATTTCTGGGTAAGCCAACAGCTTCGCGCCGTTGCTGATACATGTTGCGAAGGTCGTATCGTAAGTATGCTAGAAGGCGGCTATGACTTAAGTGCATTGGGCCGCAGCGTAGTGTCCCACCTAAAAGGCATGAGTCGCCCTATTGAAGATATTCAATAGGGCGCCGCACTAAGTAGTTTAAAGTAACGCTATATGCACCTGATTTACCAGTTGGGAACGAGCCCCCCACGCGGTTATCAGCCTTTATTTCACTTAGGCTAGCCATCTTGCAAGCATATAAAGACCTGCACCTAGCATAGCAAGGTTTTCTGTCAGTGAAATAAAGCCTAGGGGAAGGTCTGAATTTCCGCCAACACAGGCACATTTAAGTTCGCGTTTGTCTACATAAACTGCTTTAATAACTGAAACTGCACCAATAGCGCCGATAAAAATGGAGACAGGTGAAACCAGTAGTGCAGGGAACCCTGCAAGCATGCCAAGCCCGGCAAACGCCTCCGCGAAAGGATAAATATACGCGTATCGTACCTGCTTCATTGCTAATAAGTCATAGGTGATAAATTGGTTTGAAAAAGCCACTAAGTCTTGCAGCTTTTGGAGGGCAAGTATCACCATAGCCACTCCAATAAAATTCAATATAAAAGGCTCTAATCCTGCTGGTAGGCCGCCTTTTAGCATTAAGGCAAACACCATGAGTGCCGCTAAAGAAAAAATTACGATAATAGGTGTGTAGCGCGATCCAAATTCACTTTCTTGCTTTAAATTGAAGTAATCTCTCAAGTCGTCATAACCGCCAATACGTTTATTGTCTATGAAGGTTTGCGGGGTTGTTTTCACACTATGCTTTTCTTTAAATGCGTCGGTTTCACTTCGATTAATTAAATGATGATCATCAACCTTATAGCCTTTTCTCTCAAGAAGGTCTTTTGATTTGAGTCCAAAGGGGCAAATATGATCTGGGGTAACCATGCGGTATAAGGTGGCGCGCTTAGACATTAGTGGACTCCTTGTAAAGCTTTCAAGTCAGAGCAATGAGTGTGCAAAATTTGCCTGTTTTTTGCTCTGCATAAAGTGATATTGCAATATACAAAGAAGATTACATAATTTGTGCCAGCGTTTTAGCAGAAACAACCCGTAGCATCAGTATTGATAACTGCACCGTTGTAGGGAAGTTGCGTGGTGTAGCTTACTACTTGTTCGACGAGGTTTCTACCAGTAAAGCATCCATAGCCTGTGGCGTAAGGGCCTAAATAGCGAAGTTGCTTTTGTTTGTCTAACACGATAAGTGCAGGCACGGCCTCAAGCATAGCCGCTAGTTCAGGTACATCTTCCACATTCAACCTGGCTCGGTGAAAGTCGTCGCCGAGTTTTGAGAGAAGCTGAGACTGGTGTGGTGTTGTCAACGTGTCGCAATAGCAGCGGGACTGCGTTCCCACATGAATGATAGAACCTGGTCGAATATCCTGTTTTTCTAATGTTGCAACGAGGGATGCGTCAAAGTCTGGCGCAGTAGTGCGGTGCAGCAATTCGCCGTTGGGATCGAACTCTGATAGCTGACGCTGCCCATATACTAACAAGGCGGCGAGTAAACCTACCGCCCATAACACAAGTAGTAGCCAGCTCCCTTTTTTATGCATACAGCAAAACGTCTTTAATCATGCTTCAGGCTTTGCACCTAAAGCTTAAAGCGTTCAATAGCGCCGCGCATGCGCTGAGATATTTGTGACAAGACTTCAACTTCACCTGCAAGGGATTCAGCCGTAGCAAGCTCTTCAGAAGTAAGCTCACTTAAACGCGCGGTGCTTTGCGCAATGGAAGCTGACGCGGTTTCTTGTTCCACAGCAGAGGTGGCAATTTCGGTCATACTTTCGCTGGCTTCGCGAATTTGCTGCATTATTTCAGACATAGCCGAAGTGGCGCTATCACTTGAAACAACGGCATCATCGACCAGTTCTATACAGGTTTGCATTTGATCAACCGAGCTTGCCGTTTGCGCAACAAGCTGTTCGGTAATACTGGTAATTTGGTCTGCACTTTCTTTTGAGCGAATTGCAAGTGTGCGAACTTCGTCGGCTACCACGGCGAAGCCGCGGCCGTGTTCACCAGCACGGGCCGATTCAATAGCAGCGTTGAGTGCAAGCAAGTTGGTTTGTTCAGCCACAGCAGTAATTGAGCGCATGGCATCAGAGATATGGGAACATTGTTCATTTAGCGCTGTATTAGTTTGCGCTGCGGCATTTAGCGTATTGCGCAACGAGTCGATGGTATGACTGGATTTAGAAATAGAGTCCCGCGTAGATTGAGACGCGTTTTGCGCTGCCGACGCTTTATCACTAGCAAGGGTAGTTTGCTCTGTTGAAAGCTGCATGGTTTGTGCAATTTCTTCTGACGATGCCGACACCATGGCAAGTTCTTGGTCAGTATTCCTACTAATTTCAAACATGTTATTTGCCGCTAACTCCATATTTGAAGCGCCTTTAACCACGTCATCAGTCAAATTAGAAGCAAGCTCAATAAGGGATTTCACTTGGTCAATAAGTTCAGCGAAAGGCCTTACTATTTTATTGTCACGATTTAGCTCAACGGACAAATCAAGCTTGCCATCAGACTGCTGCATGGTTTCAATGGCTAGGCGTAGTTCGGCGGCGCCTGCACCTTCCTGGTGGGCTTGCTTGGCCATGTACATCAATACACCACCCTCGGACAATGCAAAAGCAGCATGCATAAGCAGGATAGGGAAAGTTACGTGACCTTCCTCAAAAATCATCAACGGCGCTCCGCCAGACTGTAAAAAGAAGAATGAAATGTGATGGACAGCAACAACGGCGGTACCCGTGGCCACTACTTTCCAATCTCTGAAATAAGAAAGAAAGGCAAGAAGTACAAAAATTTCAAAGTGGACTTCAATTAATCCAAAAGATTGGTGAATATGCAGTGCAGTAAGGAGCTGAACACCCATTGCCATTGCGTGACGACTTATAGCCGAGTAGGGGTTTTGAAGACTGAGCACGAGCGGTAAAGCTGCAATAGGTACACCAAAGATAAACGCAGGTAAAAGTTCACCTGTAAACACACCAATAGCGATAGCAATGAGTAATTGAACAACAATTACGACGCGAAAAATTTTATGACCTTCAAGGAGCCAAGGGTACTGCATGCCAATCTCCAGTGGTTGTTTTGGAATAAGTGTAGGTTAAAAATCATGGGTGTGCTAATTTCGCCAAAGTCTACGCAAATCGCGGTGTCTACGCTATTTAACTTTGGTATAGATACTTAACTTATTACAAAACTTTAATGCGCCGAAGCCCGTGTAAATTAAGGATTCAGTTATGCCTCTATCGCTTTTTTATCGACCGATAATCTTGAAGATTTTTTCGTCTATGATGAATTATTAATACCGTTTTTCGAACAACGCGGGTGGACTGTAAAAACGGTCTCCTGGCATAGCGCCTCACCAAATTGGAATAAGTTTGACTATGTTATTGTTCGCAGCACATGGGATTATCAGCAGCACGCTGAAGAATTTTTAGCTTGTTTAGAAGACATTGAGGCGTCGAGTGCGGTGTTGTTAAACCCGATATCTTTGTTGAAGTGGAATATTGAAAAGCACTACCTTAAAGACTTACAGAGCAAAGGGGTCCCTATTGTAGAAACAGTGTGGGGTAGCGAGTTCAATAACAATGTTATAGAAGAGGCGGTTACGCAATTTGGCTGTGACACTGTGGTGATTAAACCCACGCTTAGTGCTAACGCTGATGATACTTTCAAGCTTTCTGCTGCCGACTGGCGTGAGGGGAATGTAAATCAGAAAGTACTTTACGATACATTTCGCCAGCGGGATTTTATGATCCAACCGTTCTTAAGTAGTGTTGTTGATGAGGGGGAATACTCGTTATTTTACTTCGGTGGGGATTTCAGCCATGCCATTAAAAAGGTGCCACAAAAGGGCGACTTTCGCGTACAAGAAGAGCATGGCGGAAGTTTACACTCTATCGCCGTAGACAGTGAACAATTGGCTATCGCTGAAAAAGCACTGGCAGCTATGCCGTGTGACGCATTGTATGCGCGGGTTGATTTGGTTAGACAGGGTAATAACTGGGCGATAATGGAGCTTGAGCTCATTGAACCCTCGCTGTATTTCAACCTTGACCCCCAGTCTCCTCTTCGCTTTGTAGAGGCGTTAGTGAAATTCCACGAGTTAGCACAGTGAACAAATAAAAAAGCGGCCTGCAAAGTTTGAATTTGCAAGCCGCTATTTAACTAACCGTTCTTGAACGAGTTTATTGAAAGGCGAGCGTTTAAAACTAGCCATTAAGATCAGCGCTTTAAGCTATTCCCTTTCGAAACGCTGCGCTCCACCCTAGATATTTGCCTTTGTGGTCTTTCTCGCTGAGACTGTTTTACCGATCTGTGGCTAGATGTTCGTTCTACACGCTTAGGCTTACTGCTTTCACGGGCAATGGAACGGTGTTGTGGGCTTGTTCTTTCAACCCGTTGACGGTTAACTTTTTGCTTTACTGAGCCTTGCACCGCACCATTGTTGTTTACATACCTCTTAGACTGTGGCGAAGGCGCTATTCTGGCTGGCTTGTCACGTTTCAACGCTTTAAGTGCATTATCTCGCGTTGGCTTTTCCCTTTTAGCCACCGCTTGATTTCGTTTCAGTGCATGCTCTATCGACTGTTTTCGCTTCACAGAGTTTTGCTTGTTCGGCTGGCGAGTTTCTCTAAGCGGCGTTACTCGCTTAGGCTCAATCGTCCGCTTTGCTTGTTTAGCATTATCGGTACGTGCCACAGATCTAACTGAGCGCTTATTGTCGTTATGCGTTGTGCGGTTGGCCGTTCTAATATGTTTATTAGACACATGCTTTGCACGCGTTACACCTGTATGTTCATAGCGCGCAGGCGCACTGTGAACCACGCGGTTAGAGTAACGTGCCCGGCGGTGCACCGTGTTATGCTCCCAGCGGCGATAGTCACGGCTTATTACGCGTTTTCTCGGGCTGCCGTGATAATACCTGCGCACTGGCTCGCGATGGATGACCACATGGCGGTTGTGCCAATGCACGCTGCCAAAGAAAAAGAAAGTAGAAAGGCGAACGCTTGGAGACCAGTATACATTGCTATGGTGATGGTAGCTTACATGGTGTCTCCAGCGAATTGGCGAGATTGGGTGCCACCAGTTACCGTAGACAACATGTGGGTCGTAATATGGCACATATACCACTTCTCGCTGGCGCGGCTCTATGTAAATAATTTCTCGACTGCTTTCTCGTTCTCTTTCAACTTCAATGTAGTCGTTAGTTACCAAGTTACCTGTGTTATGGGCATGCTGCCTAAGAACCTGAACACGGTCTAACACTCGACTTTGATCAATAAGTACATTGTCGCCAAGCTGCTGTAACCACTCAAGATCACTGGCCAAGGTATTAAGTAGCTCGGTGAATGGCGCGAGTGCTTTTACGCTCGGGTCCCAAGAAACGCCATCCAGCACATTCTCTACCTGATCTGGCCTTAAATGTTTATTACTTTGGCGCCAACGGTCGGCTGCGACTACATCTAAAGGGTAGGTAGAAGCAATGAGAATATGGGTAAGCAGTGTATCGGGGTAAAGGGCAATGGGCGCAAGTGCACTATCTAATTCGGCATCAGAATATTGCTGAGCTGAAGACGAAACCTGAGCAAGGCTTGCATTTGACTGTGCAAGTGCTGGCAGCGCCTGCGCACTGGACAGTGCTATAACTATCGATAAGGTTATGTTTTTCATACATTCTCCTTATACCAATCCGCTTAAATAATTGCCCTCTCAGAAGGGCATTTTCTACGAGGACTGGTATTGAATTGCTATGCTGAAAGCCGCTGCTTTGTGCACGCAATGTGGTAAGTCTGAATGCATTTTGCTTGAACGATAATTAACCGAAGCTGAATGGAAAACGCCCACGTTTTGGTGGGCGCTTTCAAAAAAATAAAAAATGTTAGCTTATATAGGCTTTGCTAAAGTCCCTAGCTTATTTGAGTACGTGCGGATCAAAAGCGTGACCGAGCTTTTCCGTCTTTGTCTTTAGGTAGTGTTTGTTATCTTTGGTGATGCCGTGATCTATCGGCTTTCTTGCTACAACATCAATACCCAGTGCTTTTAGTGCTGCAAGTTTCTTAGGGTTGTTTGTCATTAACTCAACGTGTTTAACATTGAGAGTGTCCAACATAAGCTTGCAGATGTCGTAACTTCTAAGGTCCGCGTCGAAACCAAGGTGTTCGTTAGCTTCTACGGTATCCATTCCGCTATCTTGAAGGTTATAAGCGCGAATTTTGTTCAAAAGACCAATACCGCGGCCTTCCTGGCGCAAGTAAAGCAGTACACCGTGACCGTTATCTACAATATTTTGCATGGCTTTTTCTAACTGAAAGCCACAGTCGCAGCGGGTACTAAATAAAGAATCACCGGTTAAACATTCCGAATGAATACGAATAGGTACTACGTCATCTTCTTTCCACTCTCCGTAAGAAAGGGCGACGTGCTCCTGACCACTGGCTTCAACAAAGCCGTGTATTTTAAAGTCACCCATTCTTGTGGGTAACTTTGCGGTGCTGACATATTCGTATTTAGGCTGTTTGCTACTCATGTTACTTCTACGCTTTGGACAGTAGGCAATAAGTGGGGATGACTTCTATTTTTGCAAGTCTACCATTTTATTATACGCGAGTTGACGCTTGTGCTATCACTTTTTTCGTAAAGGGTGTATCAGGGATAGTTATCAGAGGGGCTTAAATTCCCGTAGAGGCGCGGGTTTAGCAACACCGAAGCCCTGGGCGTAATCAACGCCCATTTTGCCTAGCTGTGCCATGGTGCCTTCATCTTCAACAAATTCGCCGACAGTTTGCATACCCATAGCTTTCGCCACGTCGTTGATAGAAGCAACCATAGCAGTATCTACGCTGTCGTTAAGCATGTCTTTAATAAACATACCGTCAATTTTTACCTGACTAACGGGTAAGCTTTTAAGGTAGTTGTACGAGGAGAAGCCACTACCGAAGTCGTCGAGGGCAAAAGAACACCCAAGGCGGTTGAAGGTGCGCATAAAGGCAAGGGTGACTTCCATTTTAATGATGGCTACTGACTCAATAACCTCAAAACATATTTTGTTGTAAGGGATATTGAAGGTTTCGAACGCATTTAGAATGAACAAGGTAAAATCTCTGTCTGCCAGTGAGTGGCAGTTAAGATTGATGCTGCATCGTTTCAATTCTGCGAGGTGCTCAGGGTTTTCAGAGAGCCACTTGAACGTATTCGTTACTACCCATTTATCAACACTGACGTTCATTTCAAATCGCTCAGCCGTGGGTAAAAAATTGGCGGGCTCGACAAGTTTACCGTCTTTTTCTCTTAGGCGAAGAAGTATTTCGTAGTAGTGCCCGTCGCTGGTTTTACTTAAAGGCCTTAGCGATTGATAAAAAAGCTCGAAGCGACTCTCTTCCAATGCGTTGTTAATAGAAGATACCCAATCAAGCTCGCGCTGGTACCGCTGCATACTTTCGTCATCTCTATCGTATCTGTGGACCTGATTTCTGCCTTGCTCTTTAGCGAAGTAACATGCGGCATCGGCCATGCTCAGATACTGACCTGGGTCGACATCGTTATCGTCGCATACCACCATACCTATGCTTACGCCTAAGTTAAAAATGCGGTTATCCCACATAAAGCGATAAGCCTGCACGGCGTTAAGGATCCTTATTGCATTTAAGTAAACGGCGTCGGTATCAATGTTTGAATAGATAACGCCAAATTCATCGCCGCCAAGGCGACCTAACTGCGCGTCTGAAAGTAAAGTGTTCTCAATCAAGCGGGCAATGTCTTTAATAAGTACATCACCAGCTTTATGGCCACAGGTATCGTTGACTACTTTAAACCTGTCGAGATCTAAAAACAGCAAACACAATGGTGTGTCGCTTGCGTTGACGACCTTATCTTTGAACACAGATTCAAACTGGCGCCGGTTGTATACGCCAGTCAGCGAGTCATGAGTAGCTAAATACTGCAGGCTTAAGTCTGACTGCTTCTTTTCAGTGATATCTACAATAGAGCCGTAGAGAAAGTTGCCTTCGTCATTTTCTCGAATTTGGCAGGATAGGGAAAACCAAAACTCGCTTCCGTCACGTCGCCTGCCTCTTATTTCCTTGCCGGTAACATGGCCGTTTTGTGATATTTCACCGAGTAAAACCTGCCTATCTTCAACATTCGCGTAGAAGACTTTTGTGCTACCGGCTTCGGCAAGCATCTGCTCTTCACTTTCATAGCCGAATACTTTACACATGGCTGGGTTGACTGAAATAAGGTTACCGTCCCATGTTGAGGTGTAGTGACCTTCTGCTGAATGTCTAAATAAATCATAGAAGTGATTCAAGCTTGATATCGTTTCTGCTTGTGTTGAAAGCTGGCGTTGATTTAACACGTCTTCTTTAGCGATGACAGCAAAGCCAAAACACAGAAAGCCGAGGGTAAGAAAGAACAGCATTCCGATAGCAACATCTAAGGTATACACCAAGTTACTGAATAGGTTTTGTGTTACTAACGCATAGAATGCAAAAAAGGAAAGCCAAGCAAGAATGTAGGTGATACTTACTGTGCGGCTCCCTTTATCTTTAAATACTAGTGCCAGTATAACGTGATAAAGCCCCATGCCTGCGGTTAACAGCAGAAGCGTGATAGACGCTATATAGGTATTCACAGTAAAACAGTAGACGGTAGCTACAACGGGGGTAAGGTAGCTCAGAGAGCGCAAGAAAAAGGGAGTTCGTGCGAATAGGTCGTGCGTTACTTTGGCAATGCACAGTAACAGCATGCAAAAACATACGGCATAGAAATGCTCGCTGGCGTTAGTTAGGCTTGGCCAAATAGCTAACCCGCCAGCAGTGATAAATAATAAGGCTAAAAGAACGAGGGAAGACATAGCAAGCCAAAAGCGGGTGGCAATGCGCTGGTACAGATAGGAAAACAGAAAATAGAGCGCAATCAACGCCATGATGCCCGTTATCGCGCCAAGCAAAGTGAGCATATTGGTATCGTGTTGTGCAAGTAAGTCTCTTTCCCACAAGGTGATGGGAAAGTACTTTAACCCTTTGTCTTTTACCGCAATCAGTAGGCGAGCGTCTTGATAAGGCTGGAGAATAAAAGAAAGCCGTATGTTAGGAAGTGGCTGCTTTAAAGAATAATCACCTTTTCCTGCTTGGTAACGATAGGACTTAATAATTCGTTCACTACTATCAAGTAGAAATATCTGTAAATCGTCAACATTCAAGCGGTCAACATTAAGCACCAGTGGAATAGGGCTATAGCCAGTATGAATGAGTTTGGTGGAATACCATATACGCTCATCGGAAAAAGAGCCATTGGCCGAGGTATCCTTTGTGTTTCCCTTTAAAATATCGAAATATGTGGCGCTGACAGGAGCGACAGACAAGCGCGCATGAAGGTTAATAATCTCCCGCTCAAAGGACTCGTTAACAGCAAGCTGACTGCTAGCCGAAACGTTTACGCTTAGCAACATCCAGCTGATGAGCAATGCTGATACGTACTTAAATAGGCGGGCTGTTACCACTCGTTAATTCCTTGTACCACATAGTAAGAGGATGTTTATAAAGGCGAAAGATATGTTGTTAAGCCCTCTTATCACTCGGGTGCTTTTCTTAGGATAATACTAGTTGTAACGAAAAGCCAAACCCAAAGTACAGTGATAACTTAAGTGTTATGCTTGCAAGAGGTAGTTAAAAATTGCCGATGACGACTGCTGTCTACCTATAGGCTCCAGCCATATTGCTTCACAGAGCCATTCTATACAAAGCATACACTGCAAATCAGTGTCGCTTGCACTTGCAGTTATCACTGCCTGAAACCGGTCAGCTCCCCAATCGGTCTCTGAAAGTTTGAAATTAAACAGAGCACAAAACTGTTCCACCCACTGTTGAGTTTTAAGTGGGGTAGCGGGTAGCGCAGTGCGAATTTCTACGCTGCCTTCGTTAACAAGGGCATGTTGCAGAATGTCTTCTTTGGTAAGGTTTTGCATAGAAGTTATCAATTTATTGGCAGTAGTAAACCCGCTTGCGTTAAAAAGTGTATATAGTACAACACAAAAACAATAGCGTTAAACTAAGCGTATTAAGGACGGAGTATGCTAACACTTCACCATTTAAATAACTCTCGCTCACAGCGAATTTTGTGGCTTTTAGAAGAGCTATGCGTAGAGTATAAAATTGAATTCTATCAACGAGACAGCACTACGAATCTGGCGCCTGACTCGCTGCGAGCGGTTCATCCACTGGGACGCTCACCCGTGCTTACTACGCCGCATGGTGAAATTGCAGAATCTGGCGCTATTGTGGAATATCTTATTCGCCATCATGCGACTGATGCATTTGCTGTGCCCAAAGACCCCGAGGCACTACAACAATATTGGTTTTGGCTGCATTTCGCGGAAGGTTCATTAATGCCGCCGTTAGTCGCTAACTTAGTGTTGGAAAAAGCACGGCAAAAAGGTTCAAAGCCCTTTTTCATCAAGCCTATCACTAACAAGTTAATAGACGGCATTCTCAATGCCTACTATGGCCCTAACCTAGCCCAAAGCTTGCGCTACGTAGAGTCTTATTTAGCGAAAAATACTTGGTTTGCAGGTGATGCGCCTAGTGGCGCTGATGTTCAAATGATATTTCCTCTTGAATCGCTGGTGGCCAGCGGCCGCGCTAAAGACTTTACCGCTATTCAAGGCTATGTTAAGCGTGTTCATGCCAGAGAAGCTTACAAAGCAGCATTAGAAAAAGGCGGTGAGTACGCTTACGCTTAGCGCGGTTTGCTCACTGAGTTGACATCATACCTTGAGGTCGGCGGGAAGATAATCCTATATCTGGCTAAACAACCCCTAATGGTCGCGATTTATATAATCGTCGATGAGCTGAATAAAGGCTTCACCGTAGCGCTCCAATTTGGTTTGGCCCACACCGCTAACCTCGAGCAGAGTGTTGCGTGTGGTAGGCAGCTTGCAAGCCATATCAACCAAAGTAGCGTCGCTGAATACTACATAGGGCGGCACTTCATTTTCTTCTGCTAATACTTTTCGCAGGTGCTTAAGGCGCGTAAACAAGGTTCTGTCGTAGTTAGCGGGTGCTTGCTTCGCCTTTTTCTTATCTGGCTTAAATTCAAGTCGTGGTGCGGCAAGCTGAACGGCGACTTCGCCTTTTAGCACGGGCCGTGCGGCTTCGGTCAACCTTAATGCAGCGTGAGCGGTAATATCCACGCGAATAAGCCCTTTATGCACAAGCTGGTTGATAATGTTATGCCAGTAGCTGTCCGATTTATCCCTACCTATGCCGTAGGTAGAAAGTTGATGGTGGCCCGCCTCTTGGAGGCGCCTTAGCTGCTTACCTCGCAATACGTCAATTACGTATTGGCTAGATGCTTGTTGTGAAAGCCTTAGCACGCAAGACAGTACTTTTTGCGCTATCACTAAACCGTCAATCATTTTTGGTGGGTCTAGACAGATGTCACAGTTGCCACAGGCGCTGTCGCTAAATTGCGAAAAATAGTTCAGCAGTACTTGCCTGCGGCAAGTTTGGGCCTCGGAAAAGGCCTCCATAGCAGCAAATTTTTGTAGCTCTATTTGATTTCGCTCGGCTATTTCGCCTTGCTCTATCCATTGCTTTACGCGGGCCGCGTCTTTTTCGTCAAACAACAATAAAGCTTCAGACTCTAGGCCGTCTCGCCCGGCCCGCCCGGTTTCTTGGTAATAGCTTTCAACACTGCGCGGTACATCGTGATGTACTACATAACGCACGTTCGACTTGTTGATACCCATACCAAAGGCAACAGTGGCCACCACAATATCGATTTTGTCGTTAAGAAACTGGCGTTGTACCAGCTCTCGTTCGTCGTTATCCATACCGGCGTGATAAGCGGCGCAGCGAAACCCTTGCCTGAACAACTTGGCGTGGAGGTCGTCGACTTTAGCGCGACTATTACAATAAATAATACCGCTACCATCTTGCTGCTTTACATAAGCTACCACTTGATCAAAAGCCTTGTACTTACTCATTACGCGGTAGCGAATATTGGGTCTGTCGAAACTTCCTTTATAAACGAGCGGGTCGTTTAGGTTTAGCTGGGTCAGTATGTCTGCTTGAGTTGCTGAATCTGCCGTAGCCGTTAGGCCGATAACAGGAATAGTGGGAAAACGAGACTTTATTTGCCCCAAGGCGCGGTAATCTTGCCTAAAATCGTGTCCCCAGTGGGAAACACAGTGCGCTTCATCAATAGCAAATAAGGCGATGTCGGCATGCGCTAGCGACTGCTGAAAATAGTACTGCATTAAACGCTCAGGTGACACGTACAGCAAATCCAGTTTACCAGCTTGGAGCGCATCGTTTATGCGCGCTTGTTCGTCGGCTTCGAGCGTGGAATTAAGATAGGCTGCGTTCACACCCAATGCTTTTAGCTGCTCTACCTGATCTTGCATTAAAGAAATAAGCGGCGAAACAACAATAGCGGTGCCGCTTCGCACCAGCGCGGGAATTTGATAGCACAACGATTTACCGCCACCTGTAGGTAGCAGAACAAGTGCGTCTTTTCCTTCACATACTTGGTGAATGACTTCGCCTTGCCCATCGCGAAAAGCATCGTAACCAAATACCTCTTTCAAGACGGTTTCAGGCGTTTTTGCGTGCTGGGTTTCAGGCGTTAATTCTGATGGCGCTATTGCAGTTGTCATGGCGCAGGATTTTACGCGTTTTTATGCTCGGCTTCACGGGGCAATTAAAAAAACTAGACTAAAATGCAGCGAAGACTTGGCTAATTAGGGCTAAATAAATATGTTCGTACGTTTTTTGCACATCTTGTGTGGCGGGAAGGCCATGAACTCGCGATGGTTTGAGCCAAATAATTCATTTTAATGAGATATTATTGGTTGGATGAATTTCCTTGCTTGTTATATTCAGTAGTAATGTTATCGATACTTTACAGTAAGTGGATTACACAATGCCTGATAATGAAAAGCCTACGATAAATAAAAAGCTAGACCATCAAACTATGATCGATCATGTTATCGCGCTTTTTCGTGATAATATGCCGTTTAACCAGTTGCTTGGCTTGGAGTTTGTCACACAAGGTACTGGTATAGATACGCAGATTTCGTTGCACCTTAATTGGCAACCTACGCTTACCGGCAATCCAATGCAAAAAATTCTACACGGTGGCGTAACAGCGACTATGCTAGACACCATCGGTGGTTTAGTTTCAATTATAGAGACCATCAAGCAAACCACAGAAGAGCACCTTGAAGACCTGCAGATTAGATTGCCCACCATGGGTACGGTCGATATGCGTGTTGACTACTTGCGGCCAGGACGAGGCGAACGCTTTATTGCAACAGCGGTTATTATACGTAAAGGCAGTAAATTAGTGGTTTGCAGAATGGAATTGCACAACGAAAAAGGCGACCATATAGCTTTTGGCACAGGCACTTACATGCTGGGGTAGCATTCTTATCCATGGGTATGCACCATCTCTCAACGTCAGTGCTTATGCATCTAAAGGAAGTTAGCGTTAAAATTGGAGGTGTAGCATGGCAGAGCCATTACCGGATTTGATAGAAGAGATTGTCACCGAAAGCATGGCTGACGACCCCGCCACCTTACTTGCTGCTTTAAGCGGGCAAGACGAGGTCTATATTGCATCGCTGCTAGAGTCACTGCCCGTCGAAGAACGTCTTGCCGTATGGGACGGAATTTCTCGCGACCGCAAGCTCGATGTGCTTGTTGAGATGCGTAGCGACCCCCGTGAAATCCTAATCGACAATACGCCTCATAATGAATGGGCGTCTATCTTTGCTGACATCGATGCCGAAGATTTACTAGAGCTACTGGATTCACTGCCAAAACGCCTCGTCGATATGGCGTATGAGTCACTTGATTCAAAAGAGCGAAAGTACTTCAGAGAAGCCACGCAATTTCCCGATAATCAAATAGGGCACTGGGTGAACCACGAACAGTTAGTGCTGCCGTCTAACGCCAAAGTACGCGAGGGTTTGCGCTTGTTAAGGCGTGATATACCTCAGCACTGCGATAGTATTTTTCTGGTGAACCGTTCCGGTCAGTTTTCTGCCCTGGTTAAAATAAGTCACCTGTTTACTGCACAAGATCACGTATCGCTATTTGACTTATCTGAAGAAAACGTGACCACTATTCAGGGAGAGGATGACACCATGAATGCGTCGCTTCTTGTACAGCGCTCAGGATTGGCGTCGCTGCCAGTGGTTGATGAGAACAACAAATTACTTGGTCGTCTAGATGTGACCTCGGCGAGCGAACTGGTCAATGAATTTTACGAACGCCAGGTGATGGCGTCGGCAGGTATGGATGAAGACGAAGATTTATTCTCACCTGTGGCAAAAAGTGCGAAAAACCGCGCCCTATGGCTTGGTATAAACCTGCTTACCGCGTTTATGGCGTCTTGGTTTATTGGACTGTTTGAAGGTACGCTGCAGCAAGTGGTTGCACTTGCGGTGTTAATGCCCGTAGTGGCAAGTATGGGCGGCATTGCAGGTAGCCAAACGCTTACTCTTATTGTACGGGGGCTTGCGCTGGGGCAGGTGACCCCTGCCAACTTAAGGGCGCTAATGGTTAAAGAGCTGAAGGTAGGCGGGGTGAACGGTGTTATTTGGGCGCTGGTAATAGGCGTTGTTGCTTATTTCTGGTTCACTGACGCTATGCTTGGTTTGGTGATATGTTTAGCCATACTGTTCAATATTGTAGCTGCTGCTTTGGCTGGAGTGTTTGTTCCTGTCATTTTAGACAAGCTAAAAATAGACCCTGCGCTGTCTGGTTCGGTCATCCTGACTACCGTCACCGATATTGTAGGTTTTGTAGCGTTTTTGGGTTTGGGAACCCTCTTTCTTCTGTAATTCGTTTACAAGAGTATGCTTGAATATTGCGTAAAGGCCACGTGCTTATGGGCCACAGCTTATAAGCAAGAGGTGGTTTATCGCATTCAGAGTGGTCTTTATGCTGAACATTTCGCGCAGTTTACGCCCTTTGCCGCATTGGAAAGCGTTAAGGGTTGTGTATTCATCTAACCTGATAAACAATACGCGCCTTCTTACCCTGAATCTCGTTGGAGCCAGCCTTGTCTAAGCAAGCCAGTGCCGCCCAAGTCGGCGTTATTTGCGCGATTGCCGCATACAGTATGTGGGGTGTTGCACCTGTCTACTTCAAACAGTTGATGGTGTTACCCGCTGCTGAAATACTTATGCACAGGGTAATCTGGTCCGTTGTGCTTTTAGTTGGATTAATTGCTGCGCTAAAACAATGGCCAAAAGTAGGTGCTGCCTTTCGCAATAAGCGGGTTATGCAGATTTTGTTTGTAGCCGGGCTGCTGCTGGGAGCAAACTGGCTTTTGTTCATCTGGGCGATCAATAACGATCATATTCTTGATGCAAGCCTGGGTTATTATATTAACCCCCTTATCAACGTTTTCTTAGGTCGTCTTTTCTTAGGCGAAAGGTTACGCAATCTGCAGCGCGTAGCGGTTGGGCTCGCAGTTATTGGCGTGACAATTCTTATTTTCTCATACGGCCACGTGCCCTGGATTGCCCTAGTGCTTGCTGGAAGCTTCAGCGTGTATGGTTTATTGCGTAAGCAGGTGGCGGTAGACTCGCTACCAGGTCTATTCATTGAAACCTTAATGTTATCGCCATTAGCTATCGTCTACTGGGTGTTCTTTGGTTCTGAATACAGTAACTTATTTAATAATGATGCCACCCTAAATTCCCTTATTTTAGCGGCTGGCATTGTAACTACCGCGCCACTACTTTGTTTTACCGCTGCGGCGCGACGCATCATGTATTCCACATTAGGCTTTTTTCAGTACATAGGGCCAACGCTCATGTTCATATTAGCCGTCTATCTTTATGGCGAGCCCCTTGAAGAGCCGCGTCTGGTTACGTTCGGGTTTGTGTGGCTTGCGCTAATTTTGTTTAGTGCTGATTCGTTGGTGAATTACCGCAGCCAACGAAAAGCTCAAAAGTTAAAGCAATGACCCTTGCTCTTGCTGAGGTGCATCGGGCGGCTCGCACTTCACCTGGTTGCGCCCACTATTTTTGGCGGTGTACAGCTGCTTGTCGGCAAGGCTTAGTAGCTTATCTACACGCTGAGTGTGGGCGCCACTTGCTCCAATGCTGCAAGTAACTTTTATATCGGTTTTGGGAAGCTGGATAACTTCAGCTTCTACCACTTTTCTAAAATCTTCTAAGCGTTCGCAGGCTTCATCAAGAGGCGTTGAAGGCATGTAAATACAAAACTCTTCACCACCAAAGCGCGAAATAATTTCATCAGGAAAGTAAAACTCAATGAGTGCCGCCATGGCCTTTAACACAATGTCACCGGCGTCATGGCCATGGGTATCGTTAATTGACTTAAAGAAGTCGAGGTCGATAAGTGCCAAGGCATGATCATCAGATAAATTGTGATGCTGTACCGTGACCATGTAAAAGAAGTGGCGTCTGTTGGGTAGGCCCGTCAAATAATCCGTATTCGCCACGCGGCGAATTTCTTCAACACTTTCGATATATTCCACGTTTTGCATTACGCGACACAAAAACTCTTCATGGCAGTACGGTACGCGCAAGAAGTCATTAGCGCCGCTTTTGATAAAGTGTGCAGACATTAGCATACCTTTACCTCCAGCAACGCCCATTATGGCTAGCTGTTCTTTAGAAAATGCTTTTCTTAGGCTAGCGACAAAATGTGTTCCCGTCATATCGGGCAGCGTATCATCAGTGATGACAAGACGTACATTTTTGTGTTCAGAAAGGCACTGCATTGCGTCGGTAGCTGTTAAACATTCAAAGGCAATAAAATTATGACGCTGAAGTAATGAAACCGTTTTTGAGCGTAAAACACGATTGGTACTCACCACTACAACGCCGGTAGATTTATTTTTTTCTAGGCGGCTTATCAAGCGGTTAAGATAGTCGTAGTTTTGCGAATTTTCTTTGGGAATGTAATCGACAACATCTCGTTCAAGAATTTTGTCGCGAATAGCATTATCTAGGTTTTCTGTTGTTGCAATGGTAGGAATGAAAGACCCGACGGCAAAGTCGATGGCTTCCCCTTTAGGCGCATCGGGTAATGAGTAAGCAACAATGGCGCACAAGAAACTTTCAGGCATTTCTTGTGCAAAGCGTGCCTTTCCTTCGGTGAGCGACGTAGCGCCCACGGGCGTAAGGCTAGAACGGCGTACTAACTTCGCAATAAGTTCAAGGTTGCCTTCACCATTTTCGATGATCAGCACGTGTTGCTGCATACATTCCAACTCAGAGTTAGGCTACCTTGCCAATTAATAACGTTACGCCTTCTCCAGTTTTGCGTAAGCAAGTACCAGCCATTTACTGCCAAATTCATCGAAGTTTACTTGAACTCGACCATGCTCACCACTGCCTTCGTAGTTAAGCACAATACCTTCCCCGAATTTACGATGCACTACGCGCTCACCTAAACTAAAGCCTGTTTCTTCAAAACTGGCGTGCGAGGTAGCTTGGCTAAAGCGATTGTGTACAGGCCGCGATATAGTGGATTTAAGCCTGACCTCTTCCACACACTCTGCTGGCATCTCGCGAATAAAGCGCGAAGCTGTATGATACTTATCTTGACCATATAATCGACGACTTTCTGCGTAAGTGATATACAACTTTTGCATAGCGCGAGTCATACCAACATAACAAAGTCTGCGTTCCTCTTCCATCCTGCCTGGTTCGTCGTTGGTCATCTGGCTAGGGAACATACCTTCTTCCACGCCAGCTAGAAACACCAACGGGAATTCAAGGCCTTTTGCAGTGTGGATAGTCATCATTTGCACAGCATCTTGGTCTTTATCTGCTTGGGTTTCCCCTGCTTCAAGGGAAGCGTGGGCCAAAAACGCGGCCAGTGGCGACATTTCTTCCGCTTCTTCAGGTACGATAAAAGTCTTACAAGCACTGACCAGCTCTTCCAAGTTTTCCAGTCGAGCCTGGGCCTTTTCTCCGCGTTCTGCCTGGTACATGGCGTACAGGCCTGACTGGCGAATGGCTTTATCGGCCTGCTGGTCAAGCGGCTCGTCTAATGTGGCTTGTTCAAGCTCTGTAATTAGTAATACAAAGCTTTGCATAGCGTTTAATGCACGGCCTTTAAAGCCACCTTCGTTGATAAGCAGCTGGCTGGCTTGCCACATAGAACAGTTATGCATACGTGCAGTGTCGCGCACTTGTGAAAGGGTTTTCTCACCAATACCGCGACTTGGAGTGTTTACCACACGCTCGAAAGCAGCATCGTCGTGCGGATGGCTTACCATGCGCATATAGCCAAGGGCATCTTTAATTTCTTGGCGCTCGAAGAAGCGCAAACCACCGTAGATGCGATAGGCCAACCCTTCATGTAGCAGGGCTTCTTCCAGTACTCGAGACTGGGCGTTGTTTCTGTAAAGAATAGCGGTGTCGCTAAGGGCATTGCCTTGATTTAGCCAGTCTTTAATTTTTGAAACAATGAAGCGGGCTTCGTCGAGTTCGTTAAAACCAGCATAGACAGAAATAAGTTCGCCCTGGGCATCTTCTGTCCACAGCTCTTTCCCTAAACGGCCCGTGTTGTTGTCGATAACCGTATTGGCTGCTTTCAGAATGTTCCCAGTAGAACGGTAATTCTGCTCAAGACGAATAGTGGTAGGTTCATTAAAGTCTTTAAGAAAATGCTGAATATTATCTACGTTTGCACCGCGCCAACCGTAAATAGACTGATCGTCGTCGCCAACAATCATAATGTTGTTATTGTCGCCGCTACACAGCATGCGAAGCCATGCGTATTGGATATTGTTGGTATCTTGGAACTCGTCAACTAACACAGCACGGAAACGGCGCTGATAGTGGGCCAACACTTCAGGGTTCTTTGCCCATAACTCGTGAGCGCGCAGCAATAGCTCGGCAAAATCTACCAAGCCTGAACGGTCGCAGGCGTCTTGATATGCAGCGTAAACTTCACGCATTGTCTTTTGGATATGGTCGCCATGGGTCTCGATATGCTGTGGACGCAGGCCTTCGTCTTTATTACCGTTTATGTACCACTGGATTTGACGAGGGGCCCAATGCTTTTCATCTAAATTCATGGCTTTTAAAATGCGGCGAATCAAACGGTACTGATCGTCAGAATCGATAATCTGAAAATTTTCAGGCAAATTTGCTTCAGCGTGGTGCGCGCGCAACAAACGATGTGCAAGCCCGTGAAAGGTACCAATCCACATATTGTGTAGGCTGCGACCCATTAAAGATTCAATACGGCCGCGCATTTCTTTCGCTGCCTTATTGGTAAAGGTAACCGCGAGAATAGAAAAAGGTGCAATGTTTTCGACTTCCATCAACCACGCAATGCGATGCACTAATACACGGGTTTTACCACTACCTGCGCCAGCTAATACTAGAGCATTAGACAATGGGGCTGCTACTGCTTCACGCTGTTTGTCGTTAAGCTCGTCTAGCAGTCGAGATACATCCATAGTTGGCACCTGTTAGTTGATATTGTTACACATTCAGCAGCACGCTATTATGCCATCAGCCTGTTAATTTATACAGTCCAGTTTTTCGCCCTTTTCGTTAAATAAAAGCGCGGTTTTTTGCCTATTTAAGGTGTGCGGTTATGCACACCTCTCAATGAAAGAAACGGGCGCTTTAACCGTTCTAATTAAGCAGTGACAGAGCCTAGTGTGGCCGACGTAAGGCTCATGGGTACGCAAATAAAAGATACAGTTATTAGCTATAACGAATTAATACGATAAATTGATCGAATTATGCGCTTGGCAGGTATCACTTCGGTATTGCATCACGCCAAACTCGGGTAAACTTTCTGTTCTTTCGTTTGTTTACCTCTGCACTTTCATACAAGGCGAGAGTTAGCAAAAGAGTTAAGCCACTTTAGGCAAGCTGAAAAAGCACACGGCCCCAATTTTTTACGATGTATATTGGCACACAGACAGCACACTAACGGGACATACTCATGACCGCACTTTCAACGCCCATCGATTTCTGGTCGACGCTCAAACAAGAAGCGCAAATTGTTGCTGACAACGAACCTTTGCTATCTAGCTACGTGCATGCCAGTGTTCTTGCGCACCATAATTTCGAGTCGTCGCTAAGCTTCATTTTGTCAAACAAAATGGCTGATGACGTAATGCCTGCGCTTGCTATACGTGAGGTGTTCGACGAAGCTTACTTATTAGAGCCAAGCATTAGTGAAGCAGCCATCGCCGATATTATCGCGATAAATGCGCGGGATGCCGCAGTGAATGACTACCTTACTCCCTTGCTTCACTTTAAAGGTTTCCACGCCGTGCAGGTGCACCGGATGGCGCACTATCTTTGGGTTCACGGACGCCACCAGTTAGCCTTATTCTTGCAAAGCCGTAATTCATCAAGTTTTGGTGTAGACATCCACCCAGCTGCGCGAATTGGCAAAGGTGTTATGTTCGATCACGCTACCGGTATTGTGGTGGGTGAGACTGCAGTAGTAGAAGATAATGTGTCTATTTTGCAGAGCGTTACGCTAGGCGGTACGGGTAATGAGTCAGGCGATCGTCACCCCAAAATTCGCCAAGGTGTGTTAATTGGCGCAGGTGCCAAGATCCTAGGAAATATCGAAATCGGCGAAGGCTCAAAAGTCGGCGCCGGCAGCGTTGTACTTAATAGTGTACCAGCCCACGTTACCGTGGTGGGCGTTCCCGCGAAAGTGGTTGGGAGACCGGTTTGTCAAAGCCCCTGCGAATCCATGCGCCAAAACGTACTAGAAGACAACTAAAATTGCGGGGGCAGAGTCCTGATTCTGACCCCTTTTATTCATAGAAAGTGGGTCAACTCGTTGAGGTTGTCTAGTGCGACGTGGGGCAGTACGCTCACTGGTTCATTTGCTAAATTCATAGGTCTGTTGCAGGCAAACCATGCGGCCTGATAGCCAGCGCTAACTGCTCCTTGTACATCCTTAATAATATTGTCGCCTACATGAAGGATGTGCTTCGGTGCAATGTGTAAAAGCGCTGCGGCTTCATCAAACATGTCGCTGGCAGGCTTCATGGGGCGTGATGTGCTGGCATGTAGAATGGTTTCAAAATAGCTATCAATCCCTATTTTTTCTGCGTTAACGTTACCGTTAGTAATGCCAATAAGTGGCAGCTTACTGCTAACGGCTTTTAACGCTTCGTGTACCTCGTCCGTGAGCTCAAAGTTACTTCTTGCATCGTAAAAGCAGTTGAAGCATGCCTCTACTGCATCACTCAGTTCACCACTGTTGGTCAGGTCTGTTGTTAACTTTTCAGGAGTCGTATTAGACAGTGCGGCGGTAAGCACTACACGCCTAAGCTGACCCATGTCAGAGGCTAAGCGCAGATCTTTTTTTATTGCGGCTTGCTTAAGTGCTAGCCAGTCGTTAGCCGACAACGCAGCGGCTGACTTATGATGCTTAGCAATATGCGCTTGAAGCGCTTCTTCGGCCCGTCGAATAATAGGTTCGTTATTGTAAAGGGTGTCGTCAAGGTCGAAGGTCATTGCCTCGACTTTGTTAATAGACCTGAAAAACTGCATGGTGAAACCTTAGGTTAGCTTTATTTCTTGTGCGCCCGCGGATGAGCGGCATCATATACATTGGCGAGATGCTGGAAGTCGAGGTGAGTATAAACTTGTGTTGTCGATAAGTTAGCGTGACCTAACAGCTCTTGAACCGCACGCAAATCGCCACTTGATTCTAATACGTGAGTAGCAAAAGAATGGCGCAATTTGTGGGGGCTTACTTTTTGCGATAGCGACTGTTCTTGCGCCATTTTATCTAAGCGATTTGCGACTTGCCTGTTCGATATACGGGTTTTACGCTTACTGACAAATACTGCACTTTCGTACGGCGATGCGTAAGCAGGGCGCACTTTTAACCATGCGTTTAGCGCTTTTTGCGCGTGCCGCCCTAATGGCAGTATACGTTGCTTACTTCCTTTACCCATGACCTTTACCGTACCGTCTTTTAGACAGTCGGCTAAATTAAGCCCGGTAAGTTCGCTTAAGCGCAGGCCGCAACCATAAAGCAGCTCAAACATGGCTACATCTCTTAACTGCATGCCTTCATCATCGTCACTGCTTCGAGGTGAGGCATTGAGTAACTGCTGCATCTCATCCACGCTCAGTTGCTTAGGTAGCGGCTTTCCTTGTTTCGGGGCTTGAATGCCCTCAACAGGGTTGCTGAATAGCTGCTGATGGTCGATAAGATATTGGCAGAATGTTCTTAGTGCCGATAGTCTAAGCGCAATACTACGCGGGCTATGCCCAGACATTTTGGCATCAGCCATAACGCGTTTAATATCGCTTGGCGTGAGCCCAGACCATTCATAAAGCCCAAGTAGCTTTGCTACTTCGGTTAGCTGGCGCTGATAATTTTTGATGGTGTGTAGGGATAAACCGCGCTCTACCTGCAAATGAAGTAGAAATTTATCGAGCCATTGCTGACATGGTTCGCTGATTAAGGCGTCCGTAGACACAGCACCTAATATCCCATCATTTCGGGCAAGATAATATTTAGGACTTGCTGGAGCTGCTGCAGCAAAAGCGTATCCATATCTGGCGTAAAATGACTGGCATCGCTGCTGCTAATGCCCAAAATACCTAATTCACGGTTATCACCAAGCAGCATTAGTGCTACAGACTCTGCAGGGCTTTCGCCGAAAAGAAGTTGACGTTCGTGCTGTGACAAACGACCAAAGAAGAAGTTGGTATTTTTAAAGCGCTTCTCCGTGAACAGGCGTTGTTGTAGTTCAGGAATAGCGTGAGGGCCTTTAAAGCTTTTTATCACCGCAGAGGACAACTGCAAACGCTCTTGTAGTACATCTTCTAAGGTAAATTGTACTTCAGCTACGCTTTCACAGCGTAGTAGCTGTACGTTTAAATCGGTATATACGCGATAAATTTTCTCGTTTTGCTTCGCAATAGTGACTAACTGATTTAATTTGTAATTAAGCTGTCTGACTTTTTGTCTAAGCTGGTCACTTTGAATTTCAACAAGTGAAACACTGCCTTTGTGTTCGTGGGGAAGCTTAATTTTTTCGAGAAGGTCGGCATGTTCGGCAAAGAACCCAGGGTTTTGTAACAAGAACGCGCGCACATCAGCACTCGACAATTCCGTTGTGTCGTTAAATGGCTCAATTAATTGCGTGGCGTTAGATTGCCCTGATACTTCGCTCATAAATTTATATGTCCGTCATATACGTGTTCGGCAGGCCCTGTCATTTTTAACACGTTATCTGGGCCTGGCCAGCGTATACGTAAGCTGCCTCCGGGCAAATCTACCCGTACGTCTTTACTTAATTTACCCTGTATTTGACCAATTGCAACTGCTGCACACGCACCGCTGCCGCAGGCCAGGGTTTCGCCCGAACCACGTTCAAATACGCGAAGTTTGATATGCGACTCGTTAATTATCTGCATAAAGCCCACGTTTACGCCCTCGGGAAAGCGTTCGTGTTTTTCAACAAGTGGGCCAATTTCAGCAACATTGGCCGTATTTACATCGTCAACTTCCATAACGCAATGAGGGTTGCCCATTGACGCCGAGCCAATAAACAAGGTGCGTTCGCCCACACGCAAAATATACGTGTTCTCTTGCTTGTTGGCTGTAAGCGGAATGTTCGCTGGTTCAAACTCGGGTTTGCCCATATTGACAGTTACTTGACCATCTTTTTCTAGGTAAAGCACCATTTTTCCTGCTTTGGTGCTTACCACTATCTTGTTGCGGTTAATAAGGCCTTTTTGCTTCACAAAGCGTGCAAAACAACGGGCGCCATTGCCGCATTGTTCTACTTCTGAGCCGTCTGCATTGAAGATGCGATAGTGGAAATCTTGTTCAGGGTCGTATGGCGGTTCTACCATCAACAGCTGGTCGAAGCCAATACCGAAGTTTCGGTTAGCTAATTGCTGAATTTTTTCTTTGGAGAAAAAGACGTTTTGAGTAACGTTATCAATAACCATGAAATCGTTACCCAAGCCGTGCATTTTAGAAAATTGAACCTGCATTAAACGCGCATCTATCTTGTTAGTTTGTCTCTAGTTTACGGAAGTTTGTACTCACCTTGCCAGAGATCTTTTTGTTTTTCTCTTTCGCGAACCACAATTGCTTTGTCACCGTCTACCATAATCTCGGCTGGACGGCAGCGGCTGTTGTAGTTTGACGCCATAACGAAACCATAGGCACCGGCACTGCGAACTGCAAGTAAGTCGGTTGGTTCGATAGCTAACTCTCGATCTTTTCCTATAAAGTCACCGGTTTCACACACAGGGCCCACAACGTCATAGGTGCGAAGCGTTGCCGTGCTTCCTTCCTTTACGGGAATAATCTTTTGCCATGCTGAGTAAAGCGCTGGGCGCAATAAATCGTTCATAGCGGCATCGACAATGGCGAAGCTCTTCTCTTCACCTTCTTTGATAAATTCAACTTCAGTGACCAAAATACCGGCGTTAGCCGCAATAGCGCGACCAGGTTCAAGGATAAGCTTAAGGTTTTCACGACCTACCATTTTTTCAGCCATGGCTTGTGCGTAGGCTTTTGGATGAGGCGGTTGCTCGTCGTTATAAGTTACGCCAAGACCACCACCTACATCTAAGTGCTCAATAATAATGTTGCGCTCGGCCAATTCATCGATGAGCAGAAGTAAGCGCTCTAATGCATCAACAAAAGGTCCAATTTCGGTAAGCTGTGAGCCTATGTGACAGTCCATGCCAACCACATTTAAATGCGGTAGCGATGCAGCTAGTTCATAGGTAGCAAGTGCGCGTTCACGAGCAATACCAAATTTGTTGGCCTTCAATCCCGTAGAAATATAAGGGTGAGTTTTAGCATCCACATCAGGGTTTATGCGAAGAGAAATCGGAGCTTGTACACCCATTTCACTAGCCACTTGGTTAATGCGATGAAGTTCTGGCTCTGACTCTACGTTAAAGCACATTATACCTTGTTCCAAGGCATAGCGAATCTCGTCGTGCTTTTTGCCTACGCCTGAAAATACCACTTTGCTTGCGTCACCACCGGCTTCAATAACACGCGCCAATTCACCCGCTGAAACGATGTCAAAGCCTGATCCTAACTTCGCTAAAACACTTAATACACCAATGTTTGAGTTGGCTTTTACTGCATAACAAACAAGGTGAGGATGTTCACCGATAGCATCGTTAAAAGCATGCCAATGGCGCTCTAACGTAGCGCGTGAATAAATATAAACCGGCGTTCCGTGCTGGGCTGCAATATCAGAAACAGCTACTTGTTCAGCGTGCAGCTGACCTTGGCTGTAGGCGAAAAAATCCACTAGTTCAACTCTCCAGAAGTAGTTGCGGGGAAAGGGGTATTGGCGCTAGACGAAGCATCGGCTTCTGTATTTTCAGAAGACGTTGGTTCAGTAGAGGTGTTTTGTGCAGGCGCGTCAGGAATATAAAGCGCCCCTTTATAACCACAGCCACACAATGCTGTTAGTGTTAGCAAGAAAACAACTGACTTTTTAAGCACGAAAAATCCCGCAAAGAATACGACAAATGCCGCTATCATCGCATTGCGGTGTTAAATTGCAAGAGCCAATAAACGTTCTTGTGTTTTATCGCCGTATTGAACGTTTTTCCAAAGCGTATCGCACAGGCTTTTGGTATCAGAAAAGTCTTTATTTTTAAGCCAGTCAATAAGGATGTTCGGGTTATCTGGAAAGGCAATGGCTTCGTTTTCAGGCGCCTCGAGCCACTCTTCAACAATATCGGTATCGAGCTGAAACAGAGTCTGACATAAATCCAGTTTGTTAAGGGTTAACACGTTGGATAGCTGCTCAAACTGACCATGTAACGGTTTAATTAACAACTTTTTGCCCAGTTGAAGTGCTTCGCTTGATAGCTCAAAGCCACCGTTTGCAATGACACCACTGGAATGCTGTAAAGCCTTTTGAAAGTGCTTTTTTGAGGTCGGGTGCCAATGGATATGGCCCGACTCTTTCGCTTCGTCAATGTTTGGATGGAAGCATTCGAATACTTGGTCGCTTAGCGGCTCAAGCATTTGTTGAATGTCTTCGATATCTTCAAAAGGCAAGTAAACCAATACGTGGCCGTTACCGGAAGATGCAACAGGTTTTTCTGAAACGAATGGCGGGATAATAGGCTGATTAAAATGATACCAGTGCACACCTAGTTGGAGATCGGTAGGCGCGAATAGCTTCATTATCAAACTATCGAAGATAGTATTGCCACTTTTAGGCACATTGTACGTGAACGCCGCTTGGTGGCTTATAGAAATAGAAGGTAGCCCCTGTTTCTTTGCAGCCCAGGCTGTTACGGGTTCAAAGTCGTTAACCAGCAAATCGTAGCCGCGGGTATCGAATGCGTTGATGTCTTTGTTTAGCTGTCGAATGTTGGCATCCTTAACGGTAGACCATTTGTCTACGCGCCCGCTTTTCGTAATAAAGCTCAGCCCTTTGTATGTTCGGTATTCCCCAAACACTTCCATATCAAAATATTTTTCAGGGGCGCGACCAGTAAAAACAAAATCAACGCTAACATCGTCTCGTTCAGCCAGTGCCGCTGCCATAATTCGTGCTCGAGCAATATGTCCGTTACCGGTGCCTTGCACACCATACAATAATTTCATGCTACCCCAGAATTGAAATACTTAGTGTTGCAATAGTTACGCCTAGCAGAGACCCTGCGACCACGTCAGAGGGATAATGCACACCGAGTAGCACGCGCGATAGCCCAATAAGTGCGGCCCAGCAGTAGGCCAGTAAAGCGAAAGGCGGGTAATAATGCGCAACTATACACGCCATTAGTGTTGCAGCAGCGGTGTGGCCTGAGGGTAGGGAAAACTTATCAGAAGGCGTGACATGTGCTGTTAAATTCATTAGAAAATCGCAAGGGCGAGGGCGCTTGAACATTTTCTTAAGCAGCACATAGATGGGTAATTCCAGCGCGTATGCCATCAGCGCTGTGTAAAGGAAAAGCTCACCGTGCTCTGGTTCAAATGCCCAAAGCAGCATACCGATAACAAAGTATAAGTAACCGTCACCTGTTTTCGACAGCCAGACGATACTTCTACAGTCTCTTTTTTGCGTCAGTTTGTAGAGGCGATAAAATAAGTCAGTGTCGTACTTGGTCAAGGATTTCATCAACATCGCCTTGTCCCCTATCGGTTAATTACTGCACAGGCTAAAGTGTGTCTATGACTAGTGGGTGACGGAAAAAAGAAACTTTTTTGACATTTAACGCGATTTCGATTTTTTGCCATGCACCCTTTGCACATTCGGGGAAACTGGTTATTAAACAAAACTTTTTTAGCAGAACAATTTTAGCTAAATGCATGAAGCAAAATACGTGCTCAGTTAATGCTCATCTGCGCTGAATCATTGCTTTTTTAACAAAACATAAAAATTTGATGAAACGCGCTAAATCAACCGTTTGCATCACCTTAATTAATGCTATGCTAGGTTTAACGAGCATAGAGCTTCAACGCTTCTCAATTTTAGTAAGGCAAAATAATGGAATACAACACATCTGAATTATGCGACTTGTTTGCTGACAGCGTAGACGTAGTAGATCCGATTTTCGCAAGCTTTGGTGGTCGTTATTCTTTTGGTGGGGAGATTACCACCGTTAAATGCTTTGAAGACCGAGGTCTTATTGACCGTGTGCTTGCTCAGCCGGGTGCGGGTAAAGTACTGCTAATAGATGGCGGGGGCTCAAGCCGTCGAGCGCTATTTGATGCATCATCTGCTCAAGTCGCTATTGATAACGATTGGGAAGGCGTTGTAATTTACGGTAGCGTTCGCGAAGTCGATAGTCTTGCTGAACTTGATATTGGCGTATTAGCCGTTGCCGCAATTCCAGTAAATGCCGAGTGTGAAAGCATTGGCGAAGTTGACGTGCCGGTTAACTTTGGTGGCGTAACGTTTTTACCTGAAGACCACCTATATGCAGATAGCACGGGCGTTATTCTTTCCCCTGAGCCGCTAGATTTAGATTAAAGCTAGACAGTAAGCAGAAGCTACCTGCTTTGAGAATTAAAAAACGGAGGCGTATTGCCTCCGTTTTTGTTTTTAATGCTTGCAGCGTTTCCGCTAATACCAATAAGGCTAATTGATCAGCCTTAATACAACTTGGAATTGACGTTGGTGTTAGTTAAGACCTACTTGTTCGCTTCTTCAAATACCTGATTCAGATACATTGCGATGCGAATACCAGCCATCTGCAAACGCTTTTTAGCAGTAGGCAGATGATTGTATAAGTAGTCGTAACTCATGTTGTTGGCATTATCTGGATAAATGGTATCGCGAATAGCGGTACTTTCCTCAATCCATACCATAGGGTCGGTGGTAGCCCAGCTGCGAATGTCTTCTGAGCTAATGGTTTTTGTAAGCCATTCAGTCCATTCAGAATAGGACAAATCGCGCTGATCTAGCATTTGCGAATCCCATACGCGGTGCAAATTAGAATCTTGCCAGAAGAAGCGTACCTTTACGTCGTTTCCACCGCGGTCGGTGCCGTTGCCAGCGTGCAGTGGCTGATGCAAGTCGCCAATAATATGCACGATAAACTGAAGGGCTAAGCGCTTCTCTTCAATGGTGGATGTGTCGCTTTTTAAGGTTTCGGTAAATTGGTTTAACGCGGTAACTGCATCACCTTGCTTTGGTGCACCCACTTCTTCATAAGTTTTACCCTTAGGCACAGATACGTAGTGCCAAGGGCTAGCAGTTTTTTGCCAAAATTCGCTGGGGTTAGAACGCATTTCGTCAGCATGAGTAGAAGCTTCAGCCAATGAACCATGTGGTAGCAATTCCATAAGTGCCGCATGTGAAAGAGGGCTTAAGTACTGCTGGGCAATAGCACCCGTTACTCTATGGCCTGTTTGTCCCCAGCCGAAGGCGGGTGATGCAATGCACAACGTAAATAGTGTGCTCAGCGCTACTGCGCAAATCCTGTTTGCAAACGCGAACATGATTAATCCTCTGAATGTTTTGAAGATTGATAGCCCCATCTTGCAACGAGTGACTGCTCAATACCCAGGTGGTCTAATATGCGCGCCACAACAAAATCCACCAAATCATCGATAGTTTTTGGATTGTGATAAAAGCCTGGCGCTGCAGGCATAATAGTAGCACCCATTTGAGAAAGCTTGAGCATATTTTCAAGGTGAATAGAAGAGAGCGGCATTTCACGTGGCACCAAAATAAGTTGGCCCCGTTCCTTTAATACCACATCAGCTGCTCGCTCAATGAGATTGTCGCTTGCGCCAATACTAATAGCCGATAATGTGCCTGTAGAGCATGGACATACCACCATTTTAGCCGGGGCAGCCGAACCTGAAGCTACTGGTGAAAACCATTCTTCTTTACCAAACACTTTTATTTGGTCGGGTTTAGCATTGCAGTGCTCGGTAAAAAACGCCGCTGCGTCTTCGGGACGGCCCGGTATTTTTACGTTTTCTTCTGTGGCAAATACCACTTTGGCAGCCGAAGAAATAAGTACGTAAACTTGATAGTCTGCATTAACCAGCGATTTCAGCAGTGTTAGGGCGTAAGGTGCGCCAGATGCACCTGTAATAGCAAGTGTCACTTGCTTATCGTGTTTCATGGTTTAGCCTCTGTTGATGACAAGCCTTGCGGCTTGTCCATCGAATATAACGTTATTCTAATTTTTTACAGTTTGGACTTCATTTTTAAAGCGTCGAGAATACGGCCGTGAATGCCTTCGAAACCGCCGTTACTCATTACAAGAATATGATCACCCGATTGTGCTACGTTGCAAACGTCTTGAACGATCTTCTCTACATCTCTGAAACAGTGAGTAGGCGCATTGCTGTGCGCCACAGAATCGACTAATGACCAGTCCATGCCTTCAGGTTCATAAAGATAAACCTCATCGGCTTTCTGCCAAGAATTTGCCAGTGTGTCTTTATGCACGCCCATTTTCATAGTGTTTGAGCGCGGCTCTAGCACAGCTAGAATACGTGCATTACCCACTTTTTTGCGCAGTCCATCAAGCGTCGTGGCTATTGCGGTAGGATGGTGTGCAAAGTCGTCATAAAGGATGATGTTGTTAACTTCGCCCTTAACTTCCATGCGGCGTTTAACATTTTTAAAAAAGGATAAGGCTTCTATGGCATCAGGTAAGGTAACGCCCGCATGATGTGCTGCAGCTATGGCCATTAGTGCGTTGTCTACGTTGTGCTGACCAACCAGCGCCCACGTTACGGTTCCGGCTATAACACCGTTATGTAGAACGTTAAATTCACTACCGTCTTTCTTTAGCAGCTCAGCATGCCATTCTTTACCTAGCGACTGACGCGACGACCAACAACCTTTCTTTAACATATCCTCGATGGCTGGCGTGCTATTTGGCGTAAGAATAAGCCCGTTTTCTGGCACCATGCGAACCAAGTGGTGAAACTGGGTTTGTATAGCTGCCAGATCTGAAAAGATATCGGCATGATCGAACTCAAGGTTGTTTATAACCAAAGTTTTTGGACGATAGTGCACAAACTTGGAACGTTTATCGAAAAATGCGCTGTCGTATTCGTCGGCTTCTATGACAAAAAAGGGGCTTTCACCTACGCGAGCTGAAACACCAAAGTTCTCTGGGACGCCGCCAATTAAATAACCAGGATTAAGACCTGCGTGTTCAAGAATCCACGCCACCATACTGCTGGTTGTTGTTTTACCGTGGGTACCAGATAGACCAATCACCCAACGATCTTTGAGTAAGTTATCAAGTAGCCATTGTGGGCCGCTGGTATAAGGTAAATTGCGATTTAGCACGTACTCCACAGCCGGGTTGCCGCGCGACATGGCGTTACCAATTACTACCATATCGGGTGCTGGATCAAATTGGCTTTCGCAATAGCCTTCCGTAAGCTCGATGCCAAGCGCTTCAAGCTGAGTGCTCATGGGAGGATAAACGTTTTTATCTGAGCCTGTAACCTTGTGGCCTAGTGATTTGGCAATGGCGGCAATGCCACCCATAAAACTTCCACAAATGCCTAAAATATGTACATGCATAGCGCATTCTCGGTGATTTATCATGTTATTGGGGTACTGTATCAGAACCCTACGACCTATAGATAATTCAATTTTTATCAAAGCAGTGCAGCTGACAGCCTTTGTGTACCGTAAACATTCAGGTGTTCAAAGTATGCAAACTGGTATGGTGTGTGTATGACTTTTGGTAAGTATGTTCCACTTAGCAAAGAACGCGGTTACAATCTAAACACAGGCTCAAAACCTGTGTGTACTTCAGATAAACGCCGGTAAGGAAAGCTGAGCGACTGCAAGTACAACACCCTACACATAAAAAAAGGCTTACATTCAATGAAACGTTTAAATTCCCAATTGCAACAAGACGGTGCACCGCTTGAGTTAATACTACTCATTCGTACACTGCTAGCGGGCTGTAAAGAAATTTCTTTCCGCGTGAGTCAAGGCGCACTTGCTGGCGTGCTCGGTTCAACCCTTTCAGAAAACGTACAGGGCGAAACACAGAAAAAGCTCGACGTTATTTCTAACCACATTTTAAAAGACACGCTAAGGGAATCTGGCTACGTTAAAGCCATCTCGTCTGAAGAAGAAGACGATGTAGTACCGTGCAATCCAGAAGGTAACTACCTAGTAAGCTTCGACCCGCTAGACGGCTCGTCAAATACCGAAATAAACAGCCTTATTGGTACTATTTTCTCTATTACTCATGCACCGCAGTGGATGAAGCCAGATGACCCATCTGCTTTTCTGCAGCCAGGCACACAAATGGTTGCTGCAGGCTATGTACTGTACGGCCCTTCTACTATGTTGGCGCTAACTACAGGTCGCGGTACGCACATCTATACCCTTGATAAAACTCACGGCGGCTTTCTACTTACTCACCCGAATATTAAAGTGCCTGAAGAAACCTCTGAGTTCTCTATTAACGCGTCGAATCAGCGTCATTGGGAACCGGCAATGCAAGCATACATTGCTGATTTGTTAGCGGGTAAAGAAGGCCCTCGCGGTAAAGACTTTAATATGCGTTGGGTAGCGGCAATGGTGGGTGATATTCACCGTTTACTATGTCGCGGCGGTATCTTTATGTACCCATTTGATAATCGAGACCCGTCTAAGCCAGGTAAATTGCGTTTGCTTTACGAAGCAAACCCAATGGCGTTTTTGATGGAGCAGGCTGGTGGTAAAGCGGAAACGGGTAATGGCCGAATTCTAGAAGTTATGCCTGAAGAGATTCACCAGCGCGTACCTTGCATTATCGGCTCAAAAGACGAAGTTGAAATGTGCTTAAGCTACAATGACAAAGCGTAGTAGCGAAAAATGGCCCGTCGGGGCCATTTTTTTATTAAAAAGCAGCAAAATTTAACGAAAAATAAAGAGATTAGTACGACATGGGTCGTAAAGCGTTTTTATTTTGCCGTTGTCACCGTATACTTACGGCCAAAATTTTTAATACATTACTGAAAGGACCTAAGAATGAGCTTGAGTGCTATTTCTGCTGGTAAAAATGTACCAGATGAAGTGAACGTAATCATTGAGATTCCAGCACACGCTGACCCAGTGAAGTACGAAGTAGATAAAGATACAGGTGCGCTTTTTGTTGACCGTTTCATGGCAACTTGCATGCACTACCCAACTAACTACGGTTACGTGAACAACACCTTGTCTGAAGACGGTGACCCAGTAGACGTTCTAGTGATGACGCCGTTCCCACTACTTGCGGGTTCTGTAATCAAGTGTCGTCCAGTTGGCGTATTAAACATGACTGACGAGTCTGGTAAAGATGCAAAAGTGCTAGCGGTACCAGTAGACAAACTTTCTACTATCTATCGTGACGTTAAAGAGATTGCTGACGTACCTCCACTTCTTCTTAAGCAAATTGAGCACTTCTTCGAGCACTATAAAGATCTTGAAGAAGGCAAGTGGGTGAAAATTGACGGTTGGGCTGACGCTGCTGCTGCGAAAGCTGAAATCACCTCAAGCATCGAGCGTTTCGAAGCAGAATAATTCACGCTGCTTTAAATTAATGATACAAAGGGCTGGTGTAACACCAGCCCTTTTTTTGTTTGTATGTGAAAAAGGTTAAGTAGAAAACGAAAATCAAAAGCTAAAACAAAAAAGTGGAACGAATACTCAACGATAGAGAGCAGTATGACCTACCTAAAATTATCCGTTACCTCATTATTTGCAATACTGATGATGGTGATAACCTTTAACGCTCTGGCAGATGAAGCTCCTGTAGAAGTCTATTGGGAAGATCTTGTTCCTGAAGGCTTTAACGAACTCGCGCCACCTTCAGTTCAACACAATGGTGAAATGAGTCAGCTTCAGCCTGATGCACCAGTGGTCGATACCTTTGACGGAAAACGTGTGAAAATTCCGGGGTTTGTTGTGCCGCTAGAAGGTACCGCTGAACTAACCACTGAGTTTTTATTGGTTCCGTATTTTGGAGCCTGTATTCACGTACCACCACCACCGTCTAATCAAATTGTGTACGTGAAATTTGAAGAAGGTGTGCGAATAGATAATATTTACGACGCGATTTGGGTTACCGGTGAACTGTCGACTGACGGTTGGAAAGGCGATATTGCGTCTGTAGGTTATCGCTTGACGGGTGAAGCGGTTGAAGGGTTCTAAAAAGCTAGCCTTAGTAGGCTAGCCCTGTGTATAAATCTGTTCAGCGCGGTTAAATAGAAGCCACGACGTTAGAATGTACTTGTCGTTACTTTTTGGAATTTGGCCGCGATGGGTGTGAGTAAAGTAGGCTGGCGCAATCACCATTCTGCCTGCTTTGGGCTTAACCGCACGGTTTTGATAGTAAAATTCTGTTTCGCCGCCTTCGTCCACATCATTTAAGTAGTACATAAACAGCAGCACGCGGTGCAGCGCATCGTTATGTTGAAGCTGCGGATACACTTCGGAGTGCCAATACGGGTAGCCACCGTTACCCGCGGTGTAACGCTGTGCATTAACATTGCCCACTCGGAATAGGTAGTTAACCAGGTTGGCTAAATTTGGTTTACCCACTTCTTCAAAGTTTTCCCCAGTTACCTTCACCGGTTCGCCAGTTTTGGGGTGACGTACGGTTAAGCCAATAGGCCCAACAAGCGCAAAATAGTATTTTTCAATGTAGGCAACCAGCTGTTTTCCGGTATGCTGCATCACTTGTTGGAATAAGTCTTTAAATTCTGGGTTGCGGCTTATGGACACATCCATACTGCGTTTTTTATCTAGATCTACACCACCACCAGTACGCCCTTGGCTAAGATTAGGGCTGCTTTCAAAGCGCGCCATAAGTTGTGAGCAGAGCTCTGGTGGTAATACATCGTCAATAACTTCAATTAAATCGCTCATGGATACCTCGTACTGCGCTTTATTGCTTAGTTTCTAGTTCTTTAAAGTGTGACTGTAGTTCCGACTTCACATTATCTGGGATAGGCGCAGAACGCTGTGTTTTATAATCAAAATGCACCATGGTGGTCACGCCAGTTGAGCATAGCTTGTCGTCTTGCCAAAGCTCCTGAAACACGTCGAATGCACTGTTTCCCAATCGACTAATGTAAGTCTTAACCGTTACTGGTTTTCCATAAAAAATTTGAGCTAGAAAGTCGACCTTGTAGCTGGCCAAAATTAGCGGCCAGTTTTGTAAGTCTAGCTCAGGCGTAAACATTCTGAAAATAGGCTCTCTGGCCGCTTCAAACCACGCAACTAATGCCGTATTACTAACATGTTGTAAGGCATCGGTTTCGCAAAAGCGTACGTCAAAAGATGTGATAAGTGGTGCTGTATTACTCATAATTATTTGTAGGCATTGTTATAAGTTTAATTCCTACTCTAGCATTATGGGCAGGGGTTTTCAGTAAGCCCTTGTGTAAGCGATTGTGTTTAAGGCAAATCGTTGTGTTTCGATTAGCTTACAGGGGGTGTGCCGTTAGCTTCTTTTGCATTACAATCCGCATCTAACTTTTTGAGCGAACATACTATGACTGCGATTGGGATTGACTACGGTACATCAAATTCTGAGGTTGTGTATTTTGATGGAACGGCCCATCAGCACATCAAACTTGACCCGCTAGATAAAAAGGGCAATAAAATTCGTTCTTCGGTGTTCATTTACTTTGAAGATGAACTGCCGCCGCCTCCTGATGCTATGGTAGAGGCGAAAGTTGCGCAGTTACAGCGAGTGATCAGCGAACAAATAGACAAAGCTAAAGACGGCTACTACTCGGCAAAAGACCCGAAAGAGCAGGCAATGTATAGCAGCCGAATCGACTCGCTTCGTGGTGACCTTCATAACAAGCCAGCCCTTCAGAGAAAAGCGATTCAGCAGTTAATGCACGCTATGTCGCTAGACGAGATTCCTTTGCTGCGTTTAGTAGAGCACGGCAAGTTTGCATTTGGTGAAGAGGGCTTTAGGCGCTTTCTTAAAATGCCGGACAAAGGCCGACTTATTTATTCACCAAAGAACTTTTTAGGCGCATCGCTAGATGGCGACCAAAAACAGGCGTTCATCGGTATTATTGCCAAGCAACTCGCTTACTTTAAACAGTGTGCCGAGCAGCAGTTAGGCAAGGTGGTAAATAATGCGGTAATAGGCAGACCTGTTAAGTTTCATGGCACCCGCGGTGAAGAGGGCAATGCCCAAGCCATTCAAATTATGACTGAAGCGGCGACTAACGCTGGGTTTTCAGGTGTGAACTTTTTGGATGAACCTATTGCTGCAGCGTATAAGATTGAGCAAACCTTACCAAAAGACACTACCACGCTAATTGTCGATATTGGTGGGGGAACAACGGATATTTGCTGTATTAAGCTTTCGCCGGAGCGTTCTAATCAGCTTGACCGTAAAGACGATGTGCTAGCGGTAACAGGCAGACGTTTAGGCGGTATGGACTGTGATAAAAGCTTGGTTCTTAAAGGCATAGCTCCTGAAATGGGTATGGGCCTTAAAATGATTAACGGGCTACCTGTTCCGCCTACCTATTTTTCTGATATGTGCGCTGTTGATAACATTCCAGCGCTTACGCGCTTTTTCTCTGATGACTACGGGTTAGATATTTCTCAAACCATGTCAGTGATTAAAGAACCGGCCCAGTTAGAGCGTTTGCTTATCGTGCAAGAGAATAAGTTGTCTGCTCGAGTGGTCAACTCAGCGCGTTTGGCCAAAGAACTACTTTCGAGCAAGCAAAACATTACGCTGCCGCTGCACTATATTGAAGACGACTTTGATGTAGAAATTTCACAGGATTCACTTAAAAAGGCGTTAAAGCCTTGGCTAGACAAAGTGAAAGCGTTAGTCGTGGAATGTTTGGAAAACAGCAGTGAAAAACCAGAGGTGGTAATGATAACGGGTGGTATGAGTTTATCGCCTATTGTAGTCGATGCTCTCTATGAAAAACTGCTTACGGGGCTGCCTCGATTAGAAAACGATGCGTTCAACTCGGTGTGCGAAGGATTAGCAATTCAAGCGGCTAAGCACGCTTAATCTTCTATAATCTTTCTCAGACATGAAAAACATCAAGCCTTAGCGCGGTTACATAAACTACGCTAAGGCTTTTTTGATCAGTGCTTAAGAATATTGTGTTCTTTCAAATAAACTGCGATAGCCTCTGGCGACTCGAAAGCATTTAACAGCATTTCTTGTGCGCGCGCTTTCACATCGTTATCTTCAGATGATGAAAGTAAGTGGTACCAAGTCTTAACTAAGGCTAGTGGTGGCGTTTGAGTCATTGGGTTTCGCTCCAGCAATTCTTACTGCAAAATTCACATAAATCATCGTAACGTATGATTTGCCAAAACAAGCTCTGACCAGCATGAAAAAACGTGTAAATAAACGTCAACACGCACTTTTTACAAGCTGCCGTGTAAATTACACAGCAGCCTACAAAGAAGAAGTCATGCGCTCAACGCCTACGAATTTACATCTAAACCGGCTCAAGCTTGTGTGAGCATGGGTTTCAGGAATCGACCTGTATGTGAAACTTCTTGTTGTGCCACATGCTCTGGTGTTCCTTCTGCAATAATCTGGCCACCTCCAGATCCCCCTTCAGGTCCAAGGTCCACAATCCAGTCTGCGGTTTTAATTACATCCAGGTTATGCTCAATAACCACAACGGTATTACCGTGATCGCGCAGTCGATGAAGGACGGCTAACAACTGCTTAATATCGTGGAAGTGCAAACCTGTAGTCGGCTCATCCAAAATATAAAGTGTTTGCCCAGTGTCTCTTTTTGACAACTCTTTCGCCAATTTTACACGTTGCGCTTCACCACCAGATAACGTCGTGGCCGCTTGACCAAGTCGGATATAAGACAAACCCACATCCATCAGTGTCTGCAATTTTCGTGAGATTGCAGGTATAGCATCGAAGAACTGACGTGCATCTTCCACGGTCATTTCTAACACTTCATGGATGTTCTTATCTTTGTATTTTATCTCTAGGGTTTCACGGTTATAGCGTTTGCCCTGACATACATCACAAGGCACGTACACGTCAGGCAAAAAGTGCATTTCTACTTTAATTACACCATCGCCCTGACATGCTTCACAGCGCCCGCCTTTCACATTAAAGCTAAAGCGGCCAGGTTTATAGCCCCGTGAACGAGATTCTTGCGTGCCTGCGAACATTTCACGGATAGGAGTGAAAATACCCGCATAAGTTGCTGGGTTAGAACGCGGGGTTCTGCCGATAGGGCTTTGGTCAATATCTACCACTTTGTCGAGCTGATCTAACCCCGTCATCGACTTATGCGGAGCCGGTTCAGAAGTGGTAGCTTTGTTTAATTCCCGTTGTGCAATTTTGTAGAAGGTATCGTTAATCAGCGTTGATTTACCCGAGCCTGACACACCCGTAACGCAGGTCATAACACCCGTAGGAATACGTAAATCTACGGATTGCAAATTGTTGCCCGTAGCGCCTAAAAGCTCTAACCACTTATCGTCTTTAACTGGCGTACGGTTAGCAGGTATATCTATTTTTTCCTTACCAGATAAGTATTTTCCGGTAAGTGAGTATTCACTGTTTTTAATGTCTTCCAGCGAACCTTCGGCAATAATTTCACCACCGTGTACACCGGCACCCGGGCCAATATCTACAATGTAATCGGCTTCGCGTATGGCATCCTCGTCATGCTCAACAACTAGTACCGTATTACCTAGGTCGCGCAAGCGCGTAAGTGTGCCAAGTAACCTTTCATTGTCACGTTGATGAAGACCAATGGATGGTTCATCTAGTACATACATTACGCCAACAAGACCTGCGCCAATTTGGCTTGCTAGTCGAATACGCTGGGCTTCACCACCGGATAAGGTGTCGGCGCTGCGCGACATAGAAAGATAGTTAAGGCCCACATTCACCAAAAAGCTTAAGCGGTCCATAATTTCTTTTAAGATCTTTTCAGCTATCTGCGCTCGCTGGCCTTCCAAGTTAAGTGACTCAAAGAAGCCAAACGCATCTGCAATCGACATTTCTGCAATAGCAGGTAAGTTAGTATCTTGAATAAATACGTTACGCGCTTCAACCCGCAAGCGGGTGCCGTTACAACTGCTACAGTGTTGTTGGCTTAAATATTTTGCTAGCTCTTCACGAACTGAGTTCGACTCGGTTTCACGATAGCGGCGCTCCATATTAGGAATAATGCCCTCAAATGGATGTTTGCGCTCCATAACATCGCCGCGCTCATTAATATATTTGAAAGACAGCGATTTCCCTTTGGACCCGTAGAGCACGATGTCTTTGTGTTTGTCATCGAGTTCTTCAAACGGCACAGTAAGACTAAATTTGTAATGTTCTGCTACTGCCTGCAACATCTGGAAATAGTAGTAGCTGCGCTTGTCCCATCCTCGAATCGCGCCGCCAGAAAGGCTGAGTTCGGTATTGCCGACAATGCGTGCTGGGTCAAAAAACTGTCTTGTACCTAGCCCGTCACAAGTTGGGCAAGCACCTGCTGGGTTATTAAATGAAAAAAGACGAGGTTCAAGTTCACTGATACTGTAACCACAGTGTGGACAGGCGAAGTTAGCAGAGAACACTATTTCTTCTGCGTCTTTATCGTCCATATCAGCCACAACCGCGTTACCACCAGCTAGGCTCAGCGCCGTCTCAAATGATTCTGATAAACGCAGTGCCATATCGTCACGCACTTTAAAGCGGTCCACCACAACTTCAATGGTGTGCTTCTTATGCAAATCCAGTGGCGGCGGATCGGACAAGTCACATACCTCGCCGTCGATACGAGCGCGGATAAAGCCCTGAGCAGAGAGATTTTGCAGCGTCTTAACGTGCTCGCCTTTACGGTCTTTAACAATAGGCGCCAGCAGCATTAACTTACTGCCTTCCGGCATAGCTAACACTTTGTCTACCATTTGGCTGACCGTTTGTGCATCTAGCGGAACATCGTGATCAGGACAGCGTGGTGTACCCACTCGCGCGAACATCAAACGGAGGTAGTCGTATATTTCAGTGATGGTCCCCACCGTTGAACGAGGGTTATGCGATGTTGATTTCTGCTCAATGGATATTGCTGGTGATAAACCCTCAATATGATCAACATCGGGTTTTTCCATCATGGAAAGAAACTGACGCGCGTAGGCAGACAAAGACTCTACGTAACGACGCTGACCTTCCGCATAAAGCGTGTCGAATGCAAGAGACGATTTACCCGAGCCAGAAAGGCCGGTTATCACCACCAGTTTGTCTCGTGGCAGTGTTAAATCGATGTTTTTCAAGTTGTGGGTGCGAGCACCGCGAATTTCGATTTTATCCATTGAAGCCTAAATGAGAGAAAAAGAATCAGTATGCCATAGGTGTCAAGTAAAGTGATATGACATTCAAGTTATACTGTAAGCGGAGCAAGCAGATCACCTCACGGTCATAAGCTTACGATTAGTTCTCGCTTAACGACATTGCAAAGTGGTGATTTTATCCCCACTTTTAAACCCCTATTAAGGCAAAAGGGTAAATCAACCTCGCGAGTTGAAGAAAATGCCAATTGTATTAATCGAATCTAAGGTAAGTGGGCGTGAGGGCAATTATCCACGGGGACTGGTATTATGCTACACTTCGCGACCTTATTCTTGATGTTGCAGAAACAAGTGTTCTCTGCGCACTTTTATGTTTTTTTGTTTTTATTTGTTGAGGGAAACAGACGCTTTGAACGCTTTGGAATTACGCGCCGCGCTTGCACTCGCCTCCGTTTACGTATTACGCATGATGGGGTTATTCATGGTTATGCCCGTGTTGGCTGTAGCCGCAATGGACTACCCAGATTACTCGCCGCTGTTGGTAGGGCTTGCCGTGGGTGGATATGGCTTAACCCAGGCTGCGCTGCAAATTCCTATGGGCATGATGTCTGACAAATGGGGGCGTAAACCCGTTATTTTGCTAGGGCTTTCTGTATTTGCTTTAGGAAGCTTTGTGTCAGCCAATGCCGATAGCATGGCTATGATGATTGTTGGGCGTATCCTTCAAGGTGCGGGCGCGATTGCAGGTGCGATAATGGCGCTGGCTACCGATGTAAGCCGGGAAAGTCAGCGAGCCAAAGTGTTAGCTATCATAGGCATAGCTATTGGCTTTTCATTCTACTTAGCTGTTATTTTAGGGCCTCTTATTGCAAACAGCTACGGACTTGCCGGTGTGTTTGGTATTACTGGTATTCTGGCCATTCTTTGCATGCCGCTGGTTAAATGGGTAGTGCCAAATGGCGTGCAGCTTAGCAGCGGCGATACACTTCCACAAAAAGGCCAGCTGAAGCGCTTAATTTTTTCTTCTCAGTTATGGCGTTTAAATGTCAGCGTAATGATTCTGCACATGCTAATTACCCTGTTGTTTGTTCAATTGCCTGTCACGCTTTTGAACTTTGACATGACGTTAGAAAGCCACTGGTCGGTTTACTTACCTGTGCTTGGAGCGTCGATTGTTGGTCTCATCATTATGATGGGAGCGGCAAGAGGCCGTACCCCAAAATCACTTCTTTTAACCGGTGTAGTGCTGATGGGCGGCGCGTTTTTAGCACTTAGCTTAGAAGACCAAAGCTGGTGGTGGGTTACCGCAGCCGTGGTGCTTTTCTTTACAGGCTTTAACTATTTAGAAGCGAATTTTCCTGCTTTAGTGTCAAGCATTGCCCCTGCAGGACAAAAAGGAACGGCTATGGGGCTTTACGCTAGTTTTCAGTTTTTTGGCGCGTTTTTAGGTGGTGTAATTTCAGGTTTCGTTACCGATATTTGGTCGCAAGAATTGGCGTACGGCATCGGCGCGGCTAGTACTTTGCTCTGGCTTTTCATTATTCTTGGAGTCAAAGAAGTGAGCCGGGTTAAGCGTGTGATGATGAACGCTGAATTTGATAACTCAAAAGCTTCCACAATCGAGTCAGAATTAATGTTAGTACCAGGTGTGCTGGAAGTAACATTAAACGGTCAAAATAATGCTGTATATCTTAAGGTGGACCGTGAATTTGACGCAGTAAAAGCGCGAGACGTGCTGTCGGCATAGCGATGCCATTACGTTACATACTAAGATAGGTTAACACCGTAGTAATTTTGAAAGGAAGGGAGCACCATGATCGACCTAAGCAGCTATAAAGCCATTATTTTTGACATGGATGGCACCCTGATTGATTCAATGGGCGCGCATATTGATGCCTGGCAGCTGACTTGCGATGCGTTTGGCTATCCTTTCGACCGAGATTATCAACATAGTCTCGGTGGAGTTCCTACCTTCGAAACCGTGCATTTTATGAATGCCAAGTATGGTAAAAGTCATGAACCAGCAGAGGTCGCCTTATATAAAAAGCAGGCCTTTGAAGGGCTAGACCATGTGCCAAAACTTATCCAAGATACCCTGGATGTGTTTAATCACTATAAGGGAAGTATGCCCATTGCTGTGGGTACGGGCTCAGATAGGCAGCACGCGAAATGGGTGCTAAATGAGCATGGGTTATTAGAGGAGTTATCAGCGCTGGTTACCTCTGATGACGTCACTAAAGGTAAACCTCACCCTGAAACCTTTGTGCGTGCCGCAGAGTTGATGGGTGTAGCACCACAGCATTGTGTGGTGTTTGAAGATACCGACATGGGTAGAAAAGCGGCCCTTGACGGCGGCATGGCTTGCTTTATGGTCGATAACACGCGGCTTATCTACTAAAGCATTGTGATTACCGCAATATATTAGACTGCCTCTAGTTCACTTAACGCGTCGCCACAGTTATGTAAAAGTGACGATTTTATACGTTTGGTGGCATCTTCAATGGCAGTTTTCATCGCATCAATGGCGATTTGGTTGCTCTGCTCCTCACCCGTGTTGACGTTCATGCTTCTGCCTTTAAAAACAGTAACGGGTGAGTACTTCTCTGCATAAGCAGGCTTGAATCTGACGTTAAGCACTACAGTGGCAACTATGTTAGTTCCCAAGCTTTTGACAAAAGCGCGATTAAGCACGACTTTCACACTATTACTCGCCTCAATATCAGGACTCACGTTCATTTCCTCTAAGCTTTGCTGTAGCAGCGCATAAAGTGCGTCTTCGGTTACGTTACTGCTCCCCACTAGTAAGTCTTTGCTAGCTCGAGAATCAACAAGCTCCGTTAAGTTTACCGGGCAAGCCTTCGCTTTAGACATTGTCAGTCGATAATCGGCCTTTTGTGACTCTGGTATTAACGAAGAGTCGAATTCAGGTGGTGTAGACTCACAAGCAACAAGCAAAGGTAGAGCGCAGAAGGCAAGAAATATTTTTGCTGATTGCCTAACATCGAGAGAGAAAAACATTTTATTTTTCATTATTTTGATTTTTTCTTATATATAGATTATGTCAATAATATAGACTCAAGTATAAGAAAGTTTGTAGTGCGAAGGAACTTAACAACTGTTGCAAACTGTTACAGCTGGTTTAGCATATCAAAGCATAAAGTTTGTGCAGTGATGCGACTTTCAAGCATTCGTAAGTTAAATATAAACTTCCCTATTACAAATCAACACGGACAGTTCCTAAATGATAACCTTTAAAAACGCAGTAATTAGTGTAATTGTGACTGTTTCACTATTAGGGTGTGCAATTAACGTATCTCCTTCAGCATTCTTCTATCAAGATACGCAACAACAACCTCTGGATACTACAAATCTGCACGCTGCTATTCAAAAAGATAAAACCTCAGCGGGCATCACCCGTGTTGAAGTCAAAAATGACCAAGGATTAACATTAAGAGGCGTTGCGGTTTCATACGCGGACCCTATCGTTAATATTGTTTTCTTCGCAGACAATCGTATGGCGCTAAG
This sequence comes from Pseudomonadota bacterium, assembly GCA_034190055.1. Classification (GTDB taxonomy): domain Bacteria; phylum Pseudomonadota; class Gammaproteobacteria; order Enterobacterales; family Alteromonadaceae; genus Alteromonas. Next base: position 44,523 of record JAXHTT010000009.1, read on the forward strand.
TGAAAATAACAGCATTATTCACAGGCTAGGTAAGCTGCCCGCTAATATTTTATGGCTCGATTATCAGGGGGTGGGTGCCAGTGATAAGGCAAAAAATTTGAGTATTAACGCTATAAAGCAAGACGCGTTAACCCAGTTTGATTACGTCGAAAATGCGTTTAATGCGTCACTTCCCACCATTGTACATGGCCGAGGTATAGGTAGTTATTTCGCAAGTTATGTTGCTGCCAATAGAAAGATTGATGCTCTGGTTTTAGACGGGGCTTTTAATGATATTTCTGACCTTATCGCCAACATGGTACCAGGCTTTTCTAATTCATTTACCAACATGAAGCTTCACGACGAGGTTCATAGTATGCAAATCGCACCTATTCTGCGTCACTATGATGGTCCTCTTTGGCTACTTGTGGGAGAGGAAGATAAGATAACCCCTTATCCAATCAGTCAACAATTAATAGAAGATGCATCAAGTAGCGAAAAATATATTTCGGTTGTACCCGGGGCTACGCACAATGCAACGCTTAAAAGTGACTATGCCATTGAACAGTACAAACAATTTTTAGCGAGATTTACTCAATAAGCGAGTTTTATTGGCTGTGGATAAATAGTGGAAAACCTTGTTGGTAAGTCTGTTAATAGCCATATATACCGGCAGATCACGATCTAATTGTAACGTTCTGGTCGAATCACGAAATATCAGTTAAATCAAGCGTTGTAGAGCATTCCATGCTGATCTTAATGTTTTTTGATCGCAAATATGCGCAAGATCAGGCAGTTTTTCGAATTGGGGATAAAAGTCTAGGGTGAAACGATCAGGCGAGTATTTTTGTCAATAGTATCGCGTAATAAAATTTTTAGAATACAGTTGCACGGTAATGCATCAAATTGCGATTAGTCACTCATCAAACTGGCTTACTACTGATTAAATAAAATACCCGCCAACAGGCGGGTATTTTTTACTTTTAATTTTCGTAAGCTTTTTTCTATGAACATTGGTATTAGATAAGCGAAGACTACACTCTTACTACTGAATCGCGTTTTACTACCGTAGGAGTATATTTAAAGGTTAAGCCATCTTCTGGTGTACTTCCCGACGCGTATTTCAATGCAAGTTCAGCGGCTTTTGCCGCCATCATTTCTACAGGGTAACGCAGAGTGGTTAACTTAGGGCGACAGTACTTCGCAAGCAGCACATCATCATACCCCATAACAGATACTTGCTCAGGTACTGAAATACCGTGGTCCTGCAGCATAGTCATCGCCCCAGATGCCATAGCATCGTTATAGGCTAAGACAGCGGTAAATTTAGCGCCAGTGGCTAGCAGGTTTTGCATAGCTAGCTCACCACCTTCCTGATCTGGTGTGGAATACTCAATCATGCTCTCGGGTAAGCTTAGTTGTGCTGTATCTATAGCGTTCCTTATCCCTTCAAGGCGCTGATTAGGGTCGTCAATACGATACTGACTACTAATTACCGCTACATGCTCATGTCCCTGATTAATAGCATATTCGGCCATAAGGCGGCCGCCGGTCACGTTATCTAGCCATACGCAACGATTCGCTATTTCTGGTATATAACGATTGATTAAAACAAAGCCCGGAATTTGGTTAGCAAAGCTAATCAATGTTTCATCATCAAGGGCTTTGCTGTGAACGACCATAGCTTCAACACGGTGTTCCAACAGAGTTTCAATGGCGCGAAGCTCAGTCTCTTTTTCAATCGACCCTGCACTTAGAAGTATTTGAACGTTATTTTTGCGAGTAATTGATTCAACGCCATGCGCCAACATAGCGAAAAATGGGTCGTGGAGTTCGGCAATAACGACTCCCAATGAGGCACTGCGTTTGGTTACAAGGGCCCGTGCGTTTGCGTTGGGACGGTATCCCATTTCTTCCATGATTTTTTTAACGCGCTGTCGAGTATCGTTGCCTACTTTTGGGCCATTATTAATAACCCTAGATACTGTGGCTAACGAAACACCAGCGGCTTGGGCTATATCTTTTATTGTTGCCATTTTCTCTTTAACTTTGTTTTTTAATGCATTGAAGACCTTGGGGTCTGATTGGCATAGCGTACATTATATTTACATAAAAAGGTAAAATTCTCACTTTCTGTGCTATGGCGGCACATCTCAAGCAATAGATAAAACTATCAAGTGGTTTTACCATACACAGTTCCTCGCCAAACCCCTGTCAAAAAGAACGGAAAACGTATAACCTTTTAGCAATTCTGAACGCTCTACTGATTCTAAAACTTTTCAGGCAAGCACGAAAAATTGCCCGAGATGAATTAATCGAGCACCCGATAAGGTAAAATAATTGTTATGAAAATCAACGTATCGACATTTGGTGAAGTAAGCGGCAAAGCTGTTAATGCTTTTACTTTAAGCAATGACAACGGGATGTCAGTTACCTTGCTCAACTATGGTGGAATTATCAAGGAACTCTATTTTCCCAACGCGAAGGGCGAGTTGATTAGCTGTGTTCAAACTTTTGATACGTTGAAGGGCTATATTGATGACCCTAGCTATCGCGGTGCAATTGTAGGGCGCTACGCTAATAGAATAGGGAATGGCACATTTACTTTAAACGGCCAGCAATACACGTTAGATAAAAACGGCGGAGAGCATAATCTTCACGGGGGGCATGCCGGCTTTCACAAAAAATTATGGCAAGCTAGTACCCAAGAATCCCCCGATAGTGCCAGTGTAACATTCACCTTATCTAGCACAAACGGCGAGGGTGGCTTTCCTGGAAATATTAATGTTGAGGCCTGCTATACGCTTAATCAGTTCAACGAGTTGTCCCTTGTAATTAAAGCAACGACAGATGAAGAAACACCCCTTAGTTTCACCCAACATGCCTATTTTACACTAAGCAACCATGAGAAAGTGGGTAGTACACTGCTGTATATTAATGCAGAAAAGGTGACAGATGCAGATAGTACGCTGTTACCAACTGGTGCTTTGGTTGATATTGCTGATACACCTTTTGATTTCACTTCATTTACTAAAATAGGAGAAAGGGCTGAACAAGATAAGTCACATCCGTTGTTTGACAAAGTAGGTGGCTACGATCACAACTATGTGCTTCAAGCGGCTATAGAGAATGGCCCACAAGCTACGGTTAAAGCACCGGATACCGGCGTTACAATGGAACTATACACTAGCCTTCCTGGGCTGCAGTTTTATACTGGAAGTTTAAAAGACAGCGCTCAGCTAGGCGCCCTATGTTTAGAGCCTCAGCATTTCCCTGATGCACCGAATAAACCGTCGTTTCCAAATTGTTTTGTAAAGCCGGGTGAAACTTATGAAGAAACGATTCGATATAAGTTCAGCGCTGAGTAAATTCACCGAATCACTAAAAGAAAATTAATTGTTATTAATTTAACAATTAATTTTCTTTGTTAGTTAATTGATAAACAGTATAGCTTGCTATATTATTGCTAGGGTAAACGTTTAACCCCTTAAGTGTTATGCAAAAGCGTTATGCTATAGCTTAACCGGCCTATTCAGAGAGAGTGATTATGGGAACCCCTTTCGACCCAACCAATGATCCACATCGCCGTTATAACCCGTTGTTGGGCGAGTGGGTACTAGTATCGCCACATCGTGCTAAGCGTCCTTGGCAGGGGGCTTCTGAAGAGCCTAATAACGAACAAAAGCCATCTTACGACCCTACTTGTTATTTGTGCCCGTCTAACACTCGTGTAAACGGCGAAGTAAATCCCGACTATAAAGGGACGTTTGTTTTTCAAAACGATTTTGCTGCGCTCAAGCAAGACACTGAGCAAGCCAGTGAGAAAAAAGGCCTGTTCCAATTTGAAACAGAGCAAGGCTGTAGTCGCGTTATTTGTTTTTCTCCTGATCACAGTAAAACACTTCCTGAGCTTACTGACGAAGAACGGGTAGATGTGGTTAACACGTGGAAAGAACAAACCGCTGAATTGGGTGAAAGCTATCGTTGGGTACAGGTTTTTGAAAACAAAGGCTCAATGATGGGGTGTTCAAACCCTCACCCACATGGTCAGGTATGGGCGCAGCAGCATATTCCCACAGACCCAGCAAAAAAATTGGTACAGCTGAAGCAGTACTTTGGTGAAAATAACGCACCTATGTTGTTAGATTACGCAGAGCAAGAAGTGATTAAGCAAGAGCGCGTAGTATGCCAAAACGATGACTGGGTGGTTGTGGTTCCATATTGGGCTGCATGGCCATTTGAAACGTTACTACTGCCACGTTTTAATGTTCAATCTCTGCATAAGCTATCTGATTCGCAATCTCTTTCACTTGCCAAAATAATTGGTGAGATAACAGCGAAATACGACAATTTATTTGAGACGTCTTTCCCATATTCAATGGGTTGGCACAGTGCGCCATTTGATAATGAAGACCACCCTGAGTGGACGCTTCATGCACATTTCTTCCCTCCGCTATTGCGCTCAGCAAGTGTTCGCAAGTTTATGGTTGGATACGAAATGATGGCCGAAGCACAACGAGATTTGACCCCTGAACAGGCGGCAGACAGATTAAAAGCACTGCCTACGGTGCACTACAAACAACGTGAGAATACTAATGGATAACCAAGTACTTTCTTCTAAATTTGAAGCGCATTACGGCAACGAGCCAACGCTAATAGCACACGCCCCTGGCCGAGTGAACATCATTGGTGAGCACACCGATTATAACGAAGGGTTCGTCTTTCCGGCTGCTATCAACTTTGGTACTTGGGTAGCGGCAACGAAGCGCAACGATAATGACATTCTGGTTACTGCTATGGACTACGAAAATCAGCAGAACCAGTTCTCATTGTCAGACATTAATTACGACGAAGAACAAGGTTGGGCAAACTATGTTCGCGGCGTAGTGAAAGTACTAAAAGAGGCTATGCCAGATTTTGGCGGCGCAAATTTGTTGGTAACGGGTAATGTTCCTCAAGGCGCCGGTTTGAGCTCTTCAGCGTCTTTTGAAGTGGCAATACTAAAAGCCTTAAGCGCATTGTATGAATTGCCTCTTGATGGTGTGCAAGCTGCGCTATTAGGTCAAAAAGCAGAAAACACTTTCGTAGGCTGTTCGTGCGGAATCATGGATCAGTTAATCTCAGCCATGGGCAACGAAGGTATGGCAATGCTGCTTGATTGCCAGTCATTAGCCATCGAGCATTCACCGCTTCCAGATTCGCACCAAATCGTGATTATCAATTCGAATGTGAAACGTGGCTTGGTAGACAGCGAGTATAACTTGCGTCGTCAGCAGTGCGAGCAAGGTGCATCGCTACTGGGTGTTTCATCGTTGCGCGAAGCAACCATGGAGATGCTAGAGGAAGCCAAAGCACACATGCCTGAAGTGGTTTATCGCCGGGCAAAGCATATCATTACTGAAAACGCGCGTACTTTAGCAGCAAGTCAGGCGTTAAAGTCTGGTGATATTGAAACGGTAAGCGACGCTATGGCGCAGTCTCACGTTTCTATGCGTGACGATTTCGAAATTACTGTACGCCCCATTGATTATTTGGTTGAGATTATTGGTGAAGTACTTGGTAAATCTGGAGGTGTTCGTATGACGGGCGGTGGTTTTGGCGGCTGCGTTGTAGCGCTTGCCCCTACAGACAAAGTTGATGCTGTGAAGCAAGTAGTAGCAGACAAATACTTTGACGAAACTGGCTACCATGCAGACATCTACGTGTGCACCGCAACACAAGGCGCATTCGCCTAAAGATACATCAGCAGGAACAAAGATTTTAGATACACATCGCTCCCTTATATAAACAATCCCATTTGCTAGAATTGTTTGTGTCCCTTAAGCCGCTCCCAAAGAAGCGGCTTTTTTTTACAAAATTGCACATTTCTTGTTAAAAAAGATCAACAAAGTGTGTTACTAATACTACCCGCAATAACACGATGCGTTTATCGGTGGTTTTCTGACCGGTTGACGGTTTATCGTAGAATGCGAAAAACGCGTATTGATACGTGACACTGGTGTGGCAAAAACCAATAAAATAATAAAAACAATTTTTCACCTGTGTACCCTGCATAATAATCGCCGCACCCAAAATAAAAACTTTGGGAAAATTATGAAATTAGCATCAATAGATATCACGTTGTTCGTGATATACGTCGTCGCGCTTGTCACAATTGCGTGGTGGGTTTCTCGCGAAAAGCAGGGGCATCAGAAAGACACAAACGATTACTTTTTAGCAGGCTCAAGCTTACCGTGGTGGGCGATTGGCGCATCGTTAATTGCCGCCAATATTTCTGCTGAACAAATCATTGGTATGTCTGGCTCAGGCTATCAACTGGGCCTTGCTATCGCGTCATATGAGTGGATGGCCGCCATTACACTGCTTATTGTGGGCAAATTCTTTTTACCTATCTTTTTAAAACATAAAATATACACCATGCCTCAATTCTTAGAACAGCGGTATGATCATCGCGTGCGCAAAGTAATGGCAATATTCTGGTTAGGCGTTTATGTATTCGTAAACCTTACTGCTGTGTTGTGGTTGGGTGCTCTGGCTATTAACACTATTGCCGGTGTAGATATGGTTTACGGTATGATGTTCTTAGGTCTTTTCTCGCTAGCCTACTCACTTTATGGCGGCCTGAAAGCGGTAGCGTTAACCGACATTATTCAAGTGGTGCTGTTAGTTATTGGCGGGCTGTTCCTGTCGTATACCGCGTTAAACCTAATCAGCGATGGAAACGGTGTTATTCAAGGTTTTGTCGATTTAACCAATAAACTACCTGAAAAATTCGACATGATTTTGTCAAAAGACAACCCGCACTATATGGACTTGCCAGGTATTTCTGTACTGGTTGGTGGTATGTGGATTATGAACTTGTCGTACTGGGGCTTTAACCAGTACATTATTCAGCGTACGTTGGCAGCAAAGAGTGTGCAAGAAGCCCAAAAAGGTATTGCGTTTGCGGCATTCCTTAAGTTACTTATGCCGTTAATTGTTGTATTGCCTGGCATAGCTGCGGTACTAATTGTGCCTGACCTTGCTAAGCCTGACCAAGCTTACCCAAGCTTGATGACGCTAATGCCTGTTGGACTTAAAGGTATTATCTTCGCCGCACTTGTGGCAGCAATTGTCTCATCACTTGCCTCAATGACTAACAGTGTATCTACTATCTTTACTATGGACCTTTATAAAGATAAGCGCCCTAACGAGTCGCAGCAACATTACGTTAAAGTAGGACGAATTGTAAGCTTGATAGCGCTTATCATAGCAATGGTGGTGGCTAAACCACTTTTAGGCAATTTCGATCAAGCATTCCAATACATTCAAGAGTTTACTGGTTTCTTTACGCCAGGTATCTGCGCGCTCTTCGTATTGGGTATGTTCTGGAAGAAAACCACGGCAAACGGTGGCCTGCTTGCCGCGTTAGGTTCATTTTTACTAAGCATTGTGTTTAGACAGTTCTGGCCTGAACTGCCGTTTATCGACCGTGTTGGGCTCGTATTCCTGCTTTGCGTTGCTTTAGCTGTGGTTGTTTCTCTGCTAGAGAAGAAGGGCATTAGCGAAAACGCGGTCGATCTAAATGAAGTGCAGTTCAAAACCACAAGTGGGTTTAACGTAGCGTCAATCGCCGTAGTGATTTTGACCGCAGCGTTTTATATTACGTGGTGGTAGCAAGTATAAGAGGGCATTACTCATAGTAACGCCCGAACTAAACTCTGCTCAAAACAACGCGAAAGTTCAGAAGACGCTGACAACAAATTTTGTTAAGTTCTAGAACGTGTTGCAGTTAGTGAGGTAAACGTGAGGCGAAAAATTTCAAATTTCCCACATAAAATACGATATACTAACCGGCTAATATTCGATGAACTTTCGCGCTTGCTGATGTCTTAGTTAATGAAGACATTA
>JAXHTT010000090.1:0-15549 GCA_034190055.1 Pseudomonadota bacterium
CCGACCGCTAAACCACTGGGTAGACAGGTAGCTAACAACACACACTAGAGCAACTAACCCAATACCAAAAGCAAGAGGGTATTTGGCCAATGGACTACGACATGCGAATTCATATATGGCAAGCCCACCAAAGATTAACCCAAGTCCTAATGATATTGCCGTAGCTGGCGACATGGCGTTGACAGATGGATCAATAAGGTAAGCGCTGGCACCGAAGTAATAAACGATAATCAAAAGGGCAAAGCCTGATAACCACGTCGTATAGGCTTCCCATTTGAACCAGTGTAATGTTTCAGGCATTTTCTCTGGTCCGTAGGCGTATTTCGCGACCTCGTAGAAGCCACCGCCATGAATGGCCCACAAATCCCCTTTAATGCCTTTGTCTTGTTTCCACTTAGGTGGCGTTCGCAAGTTGTTGTCTAACCATATGAAGTAAAACGACGCACCAATCCAAGCTACACCGGCCACAACGTGAAACCAACGTACAAATAAACTTATCCAATCTAGCCACGGCATTATTATTCTCCTTATTTAGGGCCGGGTGGCCCTGTAGTAGCTTGTTACTCTTTATCTTTTTTGGTGTAGCGGCAGGTCCCGCTTATCCACGTCTGCTCGATAGCGCGGTCATCACCTAAAATACTAAGCGCGAAAAATACATCATCGAACTGTGCATCTTCTTTTATACGCAATCGTGTTAATTCATCGAACCTTGGCTCTACAACAATAAAGTCAGCGGTAGAACCTGGGTTTAAGTTACCAATTTCATGATCAAGCGCATGGGCCACTGCTGCGCCTTGGGTCATTAGGTAAAAGCCTTCCAGCGGACTAATGGGCTCGTTGCGCAACTGACTGACCTTGTAGGCATCGCCATAGGTCTTGAACATGTTGAATGTGGTACCTGCGCCCACATCGGTAGCCATAGCAACATGTACTTTATTAGCGCGCGCAGCGGTCATATCAAAAAGCCCGCTACCTAAAAACAAGTTAGATGTAGGGCAAAACGCAACCGTAGCGCCGCTGTCGCCAAGGCGCGCCCATTCATTAGGCGTAAGGTGAATACCGTGGCCAAACACTGCACGTTCGCGCACCAAGTTGTAGCTGTCGTAAACATCTAGATAGCCGTCAGCGTTAGGGAATAAGCTTTTTACCCATGCGATCTCGTCTAAATTTTCAGACAGGTGGGTTTGGATGAACACGTCGGGATATTGCTGGGCAAGTTCGCCTAGTGCGGCTAGCTGGGCTTCTGTGCTAGTAGGGGCAAAACGAGGTGTTAACGCATAGCGGTTACGCCCCTTGTTGTGCCAAGCTTCAATTAACTCTGCACTATCAGCTTGCGCTGTGTCAGGGCAATCGTTCAGCGCACTTGGGCAGTTTCTGTCCATACACACTTTACCTGCCACTATCGCCATATCAATTTCACTGGCGGCGCTAAATAGTGCTTGGCTACTGCTTTTATGAACGGTAGTAAATACAAACCCAGTGGTGGTGCCGTTTTTTAGTAGCTGGTTTAAAAATACTTTTGCGATGGTGTCGGCGTGTTCGCTATGGGCAAACTGCATTTCAGCGGGAAACGTGTAGTTTTCAAGCCAGCTCAATAGCTGCTCACCGTAGTGGGCAATACTTTGGGTTTGCGGGTAATGCAGGTGGCTGTCTATCAAGCCCGGTAAAATCCACTTGCCCGAAAAATCGGTGACAGTGGCCGCAGGGTAACGTTCAGCAATGTTACTAAACGGGCCAATGTCTTTTATTTCTTTGTTATCTACTAGCAAGCCACCATCTTTAAAAATGGCAATGTCATTATCAAATTGTGTGGTTTGTTTAGGAAAGTGCGCAATGCTTGCACGAAAAAGCTGCATGTTTATTAGCTGCCCCTGTAGCTGCTGAAACCGAATGGAGAAATAAGAAGTGGTACGTGATAGTGACCGCCATTTTCAACAAGTTCAAACGTAATATCAATGTGTGGATAGAAACTGCTGCCATGAGTTTGTGTTAAGTACTCCTTGCAGTGAAAGCGCAAGTTATAAACCCCTGCAGCAAAACCATCATCAACGCCCCAATTTTTAAAGCGGCCGTCACTGTCGGTTTCACCAGAGAGGGTGCTGCCGTCAGGTAATGTAAGAGTAAGTGCAATGCCTTGCGCTGGCTTACCCAATGTGGTGTCAAGTACGTGGCTTGAAAGCGTATTCATACTATAGTCCTTAAAATTTTTTAAATTCGTATTACCGTTGCCTATGGCATAAGCGCCGAGACTGTCGATTAAGGCTTCGCACTAATTAAGCGCTTTATTAATACGTAACAGGGTTATCTTTATTTGCTGTGCGGCAGCATTAGATATTTCTTGCTTCGTGGTATTCGGCAGTCTTTCTTGTAGTGCTGCTAGCATGGTTTGCGCAGAAAGCCCGGTAGCGCAGATAATAAAAATAAACCCATGCTTGTCTAAATAGGCGTGATTAGCTTCTTTTAGTTGATGCAAAACGGCCTCAGACGCACTAGCTGTGCCTGATTGTTCTCCAGCAGCAATAGCTTTAGTGTTGGCAAACTTTTTACGTAATGAGTCTACGTCACCAATCATTGGGTGCGCAGTAAAGGCTTCTAAGTAGTCATCATCGCTACATTTTGCCCATGCATCTTTTGCGTGATTAACCAGGGCGTCTTGATCGCTGTAAGGGCGGGCTTCTACCATTTGGTAGATCCATGCTTTTGCCGCGCAGCATTGCTCAAACCAAGAAAATGCTTCGTCAGCGCTTAGTGTATTTAATTCAGTAAGTGTCACTGCTGGTATCCTTTTCTATTTACAGCACTTTAGCAGGGTGCTTTGTGTGTTCACCCGTACATGCGTCAGTATTTGTTTCAGCGCTTTTTACTGAAGCCGCTGCTGAGTGGTTTGCATGAAGGCGTTTAATGATTTGCGCTGATATAGAAACAGCAACTTCAATAGGGCGCTTTCCAGGAATATCTCGATTGCCAATAGGCGTGAACAGCCTTGCTAGCGCATTGTCTTCAAACCCGCGCTGGGTAAGCTTAGTGATAAAACGCTTTGCTTTAGTATCTGAACCTATTAACCCAACAAAAGGTAGAGAAGGCTGCTTTAATGCTTGTTCGGTAATACGGTAGTCCAATTGGTGGTCGTGAGTGAGTATTATTAACCAGCTGTTCTCATCGAGGTGTCTTACCTCACTCTCAGGCGCTTCTTCCACCACCTTTTGCACATTGGCAGGTAGCGATGATGGGAACAAATCTTCTCGATTGTCTATCCACGAAATTCGCACTGGCATTTGAGCCAAAATTGGCACCAGCGCTTTCGCTACATGGCCTGCGCCAAAGATGGCAATGTGCTGCTGATGAACATTACACACATCAAACAATACCTTTACTGCACCGCCGCAGCATTGTCCTAAAGAACTGCTTAATGGGTAGCTGTGTAGCTCAGTACATACTTCGCCTTTAACAAGATATGCTCGGGCGCGAGCAATAGCATCAAATTCAAGGTGTCCGCCTCCAATAGTATCGATACTATGTGAAGCAGTGACCACCATTTTACTGCCGGGCTCACGGGGAGTTGAGCCAGCTGTACCTACAACGGTAACTAAAACATAGCCCTCATTACGCTCCTGGCACTCGGCTATTGCCTCGTGCCAGTGCGTTGCGCGAAGTGATTGGGGGGCGCGAAATGATTGCGTTGCTGCGCGCGTCATACAGCTATACCTTGTGTATCTGCTTGTTGGATTGCAGCGACAGCATTTAACACGCGTTCGGGCGTGGCTGGCGTATCTAACTGCGGGTCCACAGTGTAGCCAGATAGGCTAGATATTGCGTCTTTTAAAGCACACCATACTGAAATTGCTAGCATAAACGGTGGCTCACCTACAGCTTTTGAGTGGTAAATGCTGTCTTCAGCGTTTTCTCTACCAAAAAGCTTCACGTTAAATTCTTTGGGCGTATCGCCAATGGCAGGAATTTTATAGGTCGCCATGTTTTCACTTATCAGCTTGCCAGCCTCATTCCATTTTAGGTCTTCCGTGGTAAGCCAGCCCATACCTTGTATAAAGGCGCCCTCAATTTGGCCAATATCAATTGCAGGGTTAAGGCTATTGCCCACATCATGAATAACGTTAACTTTATCTACCGTGTATTCGCCAGTCAGCGTATCTACCGAGACTTCGCTCATTGAAACGCCGTAAGCAAAGTAGAAAAACGGGCGGCCTTCGCCTGTATCACGGTTGTACTGTAATTTAGGCGTTTTATAAAAACCGCTTGAAGACAGCGACACACGATCAAAATAGGCTTGTTGAACCAGCTCTGTAAAAGCAATGCTGTTTTCGTCTAGTACAACATGTTGATTGATAAACTTCACATCACCAGCGCTGCCCTCTAGACCTAAGCTTTTAGCGTAGCATTCAGCCAAGCGGTTTTTTAAAGTAATACACGCGTTTTGTACGGCTTTTCCGTTCAAGTCAGTACCACTTGATGCCGCTGTTGGCGAGGTGTTCGGCACTTTATCCGTACGCGTAGCGGTAACTTCAATCATATCCAAATCTAGACCAAACTCATTGGCAGCGATCTGGCCTATTTTAGTGTGTAGGCCCTGGCCCATCTCCGTGCCACCGTGGTTTACCTGAATACTGCCATCGGTATAAATGTGCACTAAAGCGCCAGCTTGATTTAAGTGCTTTGCGGTAAATGAAATACCAAATTTAACCGGCGTTAGCGCTAGACCCTTTTTAACAACTGGGCTTTCGCGGTTAAACGCTGCAATGGCGTCACGTCGCTGCCAGTATTGCGCACTTTCTTCTAACTCGGCAATCATATCAGGTAATAGGTTGTGCTCTACCTTCATGCCATATGGGGTAAAACTACCGGTTGTCGGGCCGTATAAGTTACGCTTCCTCACCGATAGCGGGTCGCTGCCGATAGCTCGTGCAATTTTGTCAATCATGGCTTCGGCCATGATCATGCCTTGCGGGCCGCCAAATCCTCGATAAGCAGTGTGCGATACCATATTGGTTTGCAGTCTGTGACCAACAATATCGCTATCGCCTAGGAAGTAGCCGTTATCAGCGTGGAACATGGCCCTATCTACAATAGCGTCTGACAAGTCAGGGGAGTGCCCACAAATGCCATTAATGGTCATGCGAGTCGCTTCAATTTTACCTGTTTCGTCAAATGCCACATCGAATTCATTTTCAAACGGGTGGCGTTTACCCGTAACGTGCATATCGGTGAAGCGCGGCAAACGAAGCTTAACCGCGCACTGATTGCGTGACGCGAGCAGGGCAGCGATACAGGCCCATTGTGCAGCTTGGGTTTCTTTACCGCCAAAACCGCCACCCATACGCCTCATGTCCACCATTACGCGGTGCAATTTAACATCTAGCACTTCTGCAACTAGCTTTTGCACTTCACTTGGATGCTGACTAGAGGTGTAGATTTTCATGCGATCTTCTTCATCAGGGATCGCAAGGCTCACTTGGCCTTCTAGGTACATGTGCTCCTGACCGCCAATGCTTAGCGAACCATGTGCCTGGTACTTAGCTTTTTCAATAGTGCTGTCGACGCGGGCAGCATGTTGGCCAAATCTATGTAATGGGCGAACGAATGTTTGCTGTTGGTGGGCGGCTTCAGCATCAAGTACAGGTGTAACTTCGTCTACTTCTATACTGCCCTTTAGCGCAGCATGTCGGGCAAGATTGACTGAAGTGGCAAGTACCGCAAACACCGGTTGACCGAAGAACTTGATTTCGCCGTTCGCGAGTAGTGGGTCGCCTTCAAACACAGGGCCAATATCTTTATGGCCAGGTACGTCATCAATGGTGATGACATCAACAACGCCTTCGCTTTGGCGCACGGCGTCAAGATCTACAGAGCTGATAGTACCTTTGGCGCACTGGCTTACCCCGACTGCCGCATAAAGCGTACCTTGAGGTTCAACAACGTCATCAACGTAGTTGGCGCTACCTTGTACCTGACGTGTCGCACTTTCGTGCTTTTTAGAAACGTGAACAACACCTTGTTCGCCGTTTGTTTCTAGAGGATTTGGGGCATCAATTAATTTACGCATGCTGCACCACCCGAGTTTCAATATGGTTAACTGTTTGGTTTTCTAGCCAGAAGCGGTGCCACAAGTTAGCTAACACGGTTTTGCGATATTGTGCTGTTGCGCGTACGTCATCAATAGGCGCAAACGCATCAAATAAGATTTGCTTGCCTAGGGTTAAGCATTCTTTGCTCGCGAACTGTTTACCTTTCATAGCATTTTCCAATGCTTCACAAGTAGACGGTACGGCAGCAACGCCGCCAAAGCCACTGGTAATTGCCTCGACCTTGCCATTTTCTAAGGTAACGTTAAACACTGCACATACCGCGGATATGTCATCTTCAAAACGTTTTGATATTTTGTAGGCAGCAAGTGCTTGATTAGGCTGTTTAAGCGGTATTTCTATGGCGCTTATCCATTCATCATTAGCGAGTGTCGTTTCGCGATAACCCGTGAAGAAAGTACTAATTGGGATAGTGCGAACATGCTCTCCGTTATCCAAATGCAGCATAGCGTTCAGCGCAAGTAGTAAAGGAGGCATATCACCAATAGGAGATGCGTTGGCGACATTTCCACCAATTGTGGCCTGGTTGCGAATTGGCAAAGACGCAAAGCGCGTTACCAGTTCGGCTACTTGTGGAAATGCGTCTAGTAAAAGCGGTGCTGCATCATTGAGCGGTACAGCTGCACCAATAATAAGAGAATGCTCGTTTTTGGTGCGTTGTTTTAGTGCATCGATGTGCGTGACGCTGATTAGCGTTTCTACGTTCTTTAACTGTTGGGTGAACTGCAAACTTAAATCAGTGCTGCCTGCCACTAACTGTGCGTTAGGGTTCGCCTTAATAAGCGCTTTTAATTCTTCGCGCGAGGTTGGCGTATGTATATTGCCGGTACCCGATGGCTTTTCCCCTGACAAAGAAAGCAATGTCGCTAGGGTCTGATCTTGGCGCTTGGAAAACTTATCATCAGGTGCTTGCTCGCATACCGCAAGCGTGGCATCGATTATAGGGCGGTATCCAGTACAGCGGCACAGGTTGCCAGATAAAGCATTCAACACATGGTCGCGATTAGGTTTTGTATTACTGTGATACAAGGCAAACATCGACATAATAAATCCGGGTGTGCAAAAGCCGCATTGTGAACCATGGTGGTCGACCAGCGCCTGCTGCACGGGATGTAAGTGTTTACCATCGCTTAAATGTTCAACGAACAATAACTGCTTACCGTGAACTGCGCTCATTAAAGTGATACAGCTATTCACGGTTCGGTAGTTAAGTTTTGTAGCGCTATCAGATGATGCGGGTTCCACGAGTACTACCGTACATGCTCCACAGTCGCCTGCCGCACAGCCTTCTTTAGTGCCTGTTTTCTTGCGATGTTCCCGGATAAACTGTAGAAGGGTGAGGTCGGCTCGCGCTTCATTTAACTCAACAACATCGTTATTTATTAGAAAGCGAATCATACTCACACCTTCTTGTTATATTCATTCTTGTATTCATTAATATAGCTGTATTTTTCTAAGAAAAGTAGACCATTTGGTCAATTTATTGCTTATAAAAAATGGCCGCGTTATAAAAGGCCATGATTTTGTGCAGATTTGTTGGAAAGTTATGTAACGCCTTTCCAAGTTTTCTTTAACAAGCAATGCATCAGTTTGTAAAAAGAATAAGGCAAGATTCGTGCTAGGTTTTAAGTTGAATGCAGAATAAATACTTTCTGAATGACTCATTTCATTGGAGAGGGGCGCGGGTGCTGGATAACTCTGAACTTTAAGAGCATAGCAACACCTTGGTAATAAATGCTAACCTATCAAAAAGGCATGCAGCATTTTTACTGCCTGTGCGCTTGCAAAGTAGATTGCAAAGGAATTTAGATAATAATGATGAAGGTAAAAAGTGCTGACGCTGGTGTTGGCGCTATGAACAGAAGAAAAATACTCCAAGCTGCTGAAAAATGTTTTGCGCAGTTTGGCTTTAAAGGCACGGCAGTGCAGAAGATTGCTGACGAAGCAGGACTTCCAAAAACAAACGTTTTGTATTATTTCAAAACGAAACAAGAGCTATACGTAGCGGTATTGGAAGAGACGCTTTCATTGTGGAACTCGCGTTTTGACAAAGCAACAGTAGAAGATGATCCCGCCGAGGTACTTGCCAATTACATAGCTGAAAAAATGGAAGTATCACGCACCCATCCCTTGGCGTCGAAGATTTTTGCCATGGAAATTATTAACGGGGCGCAGAACTTAAGCGGATACTTCGATGAAGAGCATGCACTATGGATGAAAGGGCGTCTTGAGGTTATTGATGAGTGGATAAAAGCAGGCAAACTCCCTCACGTTGAAGGCGAATACTTGCTTTATACCATTTGGGCCAGCACCCAGCACTATGCTGATTTTTCAGCGCAAATTACCCGACTACGGGGTAAAAAAATGACAAAAGCGGATTTCGAAGACGCAACTAAGCAAGTAGTTAAGCTTGTACTTGGCGGCTGTGGTTTAGCTGTTCCAGAAAGTTTCGAGATGTAGTATGAGTGAGTCTGTTTATCCTCGTGATCTTATTGGCTATGGCCAACACGTACCTCACGCGAACTGGCCTGGTGATGCAAAAATAGCCGTTCAATTTGTATTGAATTACGAAGAAGGTGGCGAAAACTGTGTGCTTCATGGTGATGAGGCGTCTGAAATATTCTTATCGGAAATTATAGGTGCGCAAGCCTATAAAGATCGTCACCTTAGCATGGAATCTATTTACGAATACGGCAGTCGTGCAGGTTTTTGGCGTTTGCACCGCTTACTCAATAAGTACGACATTCCTGTGACTGTATTTGGCGTTACCATGGCTATGCAGCGGCATCCTGACGCTGTTAAAGCCATGATGGAGTCTGGTTGGGAAATAGCCAGCCACGCCATGCGCTGGGTGCACTATCAGGATATGAGTGAAGATGATGAGCGCAAACAAATCGATGAGGCGATTATTCTGCATGAGCAGTTAACGGGTAAGAAACCCGTTGGTTGGTACACAGGCAGAACCAGCCCTAATACGCTTAAACTAATAGCAGAGCGCGACGACATTCTATATTGCGCAGACTCTTACGCTGACGATTTACCATATTACGACTGCCACTACAGTAAGCCGCTACTTATGGTGCCTTACACGTTAGACACGAACGACATGCGCTTTGCCACGCCGCAAGGGTTTAACAGTGGTGAACAGTTCTTTACCTATTTAAAAGACGCGTTTGACGTGCTGTACGAGGAAGGCCAAGAGGCGCCTAAAATGCTTTCTATTGGTCTTCACAATCGCATTATAGGTCGACCTGCAAGGCTTGCTGCGCTTAAGCGTTTTATCGAGTACGTGAAATCACATGACAAAGTGTGGTTAGCCACGCGAGAAGAGATTGCTCGTCACTGGTTAGCCACTCATCCTAAAGACGGTAGTGACAAGGCGCGTTCATAGCGTTTACAGTACGCCCATTGTAATAGACATAAATTAAGGTGGAAGATAAAGGCGCCACTAGGTTGCTTTCACTTTCACCTAAATAAAGGATAACACCATGAAATCAAAATTAGCCATCATTGCTTTAGGTGCACTAGCACTGAGCGCATGCTCGAAACTAACCAAAGAAAACTATGACAAGTTAGAAATGGGCATGTCTCAAGACGAGGTTGAAGCTATTTTAGGTTCCGCCGACAACTGCGGTAAAACAATGGGCACCATGGCGTGTACATGGGGCGCTGAAGACAGTAAACATGTGAAAATCGTGTTTATGGGTGATAAAGCAGTTACCTTCACATACGACGGATTAAAGTAAAACAATAGCTTGTCCACATTGCTGAATAAAACAAAAAGGTGGCATCTAAGCCACCTTTTTTGTATCTAACACAAGGCTTTGCGCGATATTACTTACACGCACCAATAGGTTATTTTAAATCTAGTAAGTATCTAAGTAAGAAAACGATAGCTAAGGCATAAGTAAGTGGGGTCACTTCCTTCAATTTACCGGTACCCACCTTAATACCCACATAGGTAATAAAACCAAGGGCGATGCCTTCGCTGATACTAAATGTCAAAGGCATAGCAATAAGTGCAACCGACGCGGTTGCTAAAGCCCCTAAGTCGTCAAAATCAACTTGTCGAATCGATTCCATCATTAAAATGCCTACCATTAATAACGCCGGGGTCGTCGCCATTAGTGGAATAACTTTCATCAATGGCGTAAGGAAAAGCGACAACAGGAAGCATATAGAAACCACCACTGCGGTAAGCCCCGTTCGACCGCCAGCTGAAACGCCAGTGGCAGATTCAACATAGCTGGTAACCGGTGAGGTACCTACAAAAGCACCTGCTACACTCGCTGATGCATCCGCCGTCATGGCTGGACCAATTTTCGGTAGTTTGCCTTCTGAATTCAGCAAATTGGCTTTACGCGATACGCCTATTAATGTGCCTATAGTGTCGAACATGTTCACGAACATAAGTGCGAAAATAAGGTCCCACGTTTCTGCGAGATGGTCGATAGGGTACCAAAAGTCCATTGCCATGAAGGTATTTGAAATAGACTCTGGCATGCCAACAACGGCAGCAGGGGTCGCCGTTAACGCTCCGTTTTCGGTAGGGATAAAAGCACCGATTAAAGTTAGGGTAACGATAGAAATTAATATAGCACCGGTGACGCGCTTAACCATAAGGACGATAGTAAAAATAATACCAACAAGAGCCAGCATGACTGCCGGCTCAGAAAGGTCACCAAGCTGAACAAAGGTTGCAGGGTTATCAACAATAAGGCCCGCATTTTTAAGGCCGATAAAGGCAATGAACAAACCTATACCACACTGAACACCTATCTTGAGTGAAGGAGGAATAGACTCAGCTATTTTGGTTCGTACGCCGGTAAGAGAGAGTATTAAGAAAAGGATACCGTTCCAAAATACAATGCCTAGAGCAGCTTCCCATGGAATTTCACGGCCAAGACAGATAGTAAAAGCAAAAAAAGCGTTTAAACCCATACCTGGTGCCAATGCAATAGGGTAGTTGGTCATCAACGCCATCATTAATGTACCAATGCAGGCCGCGACTGCTGTCACTGTAATTAGACCCTCTACCGGCATGCCGCTAAGACCCAAAATACCTGGGTTCACCACAAGGATATAAGACATAGCCGCGAAGGTAGTCAGACCGGCAATGATCTCAGTTTTTACCGTTGTACCGTGCTCCTGCAGCTTAAATAGCCGTTCAATAACGTTGTTGGACATCAAGAGTTCTCTGTTTGTGTTTTATTAAGTATTTTGTGCGTTTGAAAGCAATAAACTGACCAATTAGTCAACTTGTTGGTGTGTTTTGTGCTAACGTTAATTTCAGTACAATGATCAACGTACAATCATTGCGTGACTCGAGGTCACTAGCTAGGCAGCACAAAGCCAGCCAAACGGTTAGTAAACAACATAGATGATGTTATAAAAACCGCAAACAAAAACCTAAATGAGCAATAGAACTCGTTTACAGATAGCATTAAAGATAAACTATTACGCACCAATTAAATGCTATTGCATTGTTATGGTGCAAATAAGTGAGGGGCCATGTCGCTGTCATCAATAATTAAAAACATACCAAAGGCCGAACTACATCTGCATATAGAAGGTAGCTTAACGCCTGAACTAATGTGGCGCCTAGCTGAAAAGCACAGTGTATCACTTCCTTACGCAAGCGTGGAAGAGATTGAAGCCGCTTATAATTTCAAAGATTTGCAAAGCTTTCTTGACCTCTATTACGCAGGGGCAGGGGTATTAAGAGATGAAGAAGATTTCTTTACGTTGATGTGGGAATACTTATCTCGGTGCGCTGAAGAAAATATCGTTCATACAGAAATCATGTTTGACCCTCAAACCCATACTGAGCGGGGTATAGGTTTTGATGTGTTTATGCCTGGCTTTTTACGTGCTATGCAAAAAGCAGAAAGTGAATTTGGCATCAGTAGCTACCTAATAATGTCTTTCCTAAGACATTTGCCGGAAAGCGAAGCTTTCGAAACACTAGAAGCAGCGAAACCATACTATCAGCACATCACGGCTGTGGGCCTCGATAGTTCGGAACTAGGCCATCCCCCGTCTAAATTCGAGCGGGTTTTCAAAAAAGCGAAGTCTCTAGGCTTTAAGATTGTTGCTCATGCAGGGGAAGAAGGGCCGGCATCTTATATTTGGGAAGCGATTGAACTGCTTGACGTAGACCGCATTGACCATGGCGTACGCTGCCAGGAAGACCAGGCGCTCATGGCGCTTTTAAAAGAAAAGCAAATACCCCTTACCGTATGTCCTTTAAGTAATTTAAAGCTATGCGTGATCGATGATATGAAAGAGCACAATATCGTGCAACTGCTCGATGCTGGCTTATTAGTGACGGTTAATTCTGACGATCCCACTTATTTTGGTGGTTTTTTGAATGCAAACTTTGAAGCGCTTCATACGTCGCTAAACATAGATGAAGAAACAATTCGCATGCTGGCCGCAAACAGTTTTAAGGCAAGTTTCTTACCAGAAGAAAAGAAAAACGCATTTATTAAGCAAGTAACTGAGGCTATGTAAGCGACCTGCAAATGCAATAGCGCGAGCTTATAAAAAACCTCAATAAGCTCGCTTCGCTTTAAGATTGCATAACAATAAGCGTTTGCTCAATCAAGCTATTTAACTCTTCTATATCTGTAGTTATATCAGTTAAATCACCTTGCTTGGCTTTATTTTCAATAGATGACGCTTTTTCTCGAATAGCATCAGCCCCTACATCCCCTGATACACCCTTCATCGCATGACTTGTGAACTTTACTGCATCGACGTCTAACTCAGTTGCGGCCTTTTGCAGGGCTTCTTGTTTCTGCGTTATTTGAGCTAAAAACATTTCCACAATGCGGTTTAGTAACCCTTCGTTACCCCCGAGCCTGCTTAACGCAGCATCTTTATTCCATAATTGTTCTATTGGAAGCGCCTTATGCGTATGTAACGTATCCATTCTTATCACCAAGCAGTTAGTACAGGATATAATAGTACATTAATTGTGCGTCACCTAAAGTATTGCAGTCAATGAGTTATCCTTTTTGATACGCTTTTAGCTTCTGAATTAGACTAAAGGTTAATGTTTTTTTGCGTATGTCGGACGATACTACATAAGGAGTTTATAATGTAATCTGGTAATTCTCATGGAAAATGAGATACAAAAAGTAGTCATCATTGACGATGAACCAACAACACTCTTGCTACTGGAAAATGCAGTAGAGTCTTTAGCAGAAGTGGTTACGGTTTCACAAAGCGTAGCAGCGTTCTCTGTAATTCTGGCACAGCAGCCAGACTTAATCGTCTTGGACATAAGCATGCCCGAGCTTTCAGGCTTTGATGTTTGTGAGCAACTCAAAGCATGTCCAAATACAGCTTCAATTCCTGTTATTTTTATCACCTCTCATAGCGACGCGGAAAACGAACACAGCGCGTTGTCACTCGGTGCGATAGACTTTATTTCAAAGCCCATTGATATAGAAATGTGTCGAATGAGGGTGAGGAACCATCTCACGCTTCAATCTCAAAAAGCCTTATTGAATAAAGTTAACCAAGAACTTGAAGCTGAAAAAAAACAACTTGCTATCACATTAAGATCGATAGCTGACGGGGTTATATCAATTGATGCGTCTGGCTATGTTACATTTATCAACCCTGTCGCACAAAGATTGACAGGCTATAGTATGCAGGATGCCCTAGGCAAGCCTATTGATGAAATAATGGATCTGCGCGATGCATCAAGCCATGAACCACTGTTAAACCCTGCTCTTTACGCGCTTGAGGTAAAGCGCCCGGTGGCGATGTCGTATAACGCGACACTTGTTAGTAAGCACAAGCAAGTATTTAGAGTCGAAGATACTGCATCACCGATTGTTGACGATGAAGGCAACATAACCGGCGCCGTTATGGTTTTTCAAGATGTGTCTGAAGCCGCTGAAATGGCGGTGAAAATGACCCATCTAACTAACCATGATCAGCTTACAGGCTTGCCAAACCGCGTCTTGCTTCATGACAGGGTTGTTCAAGCTATCGCAAGAAGCTTTACTAGTAAGCAAAGCATCGCGCTACTGCTAATAGATATCGATAATTTTAAATATCTCAACGATAGCCTAGGGCATCAGGTCGGCGATTTTGTTATATCGACGGTAGCAAAGCGTCTTGCAGACACGCTAGGGCACAGCGCGACCCTCGCACGTGTAGGCGGTGACGAGTTCGCTTGTCTTTTATCGGATATAGGCTCTGGATTTAGTGCAGATAGTATTGCCATGGCTTTTCTTCAGGCGGGTAGAGTACCTATAGAGATAGACGGAAAGTCCCATCGATTTAGTCTAAGTATCGGAATAAGTTTGTATCCGCAGGATGCAGTGAATGCAGAAGAAATGATGCGGCATGCTGATTCCGCAATGTATCGTTCGAAATCGAAAGGCAAAGACACTTTCAGCTTTTTCTCAAAAGACTTGCAGCATGCTATGCATCATAGGGTCGAAATGGAGATTAAGCTTAGACAGGCAATTGAAAACAACAGTTTGGCTATCTATCTTCAGCCAAAATACGACTTTAATAGCGATGGAGTAATCAGTGCTGAAAGCTTAGTTAGAATTTTTGATGAAAACGGTAATGCAATTGGACCAGACGAATTTATTCCCCTCGCCGAAGAAACCGGTCTAATACATCAACTCGGTAAACAGGTGCTTCAGAAAAGTTGTGAGTTCATTGCTCGTTGTAATGAACAAGGCAAGCAATTTAAAGTGGCTGTTAACGTTGCTGCCAAACAGCTAGCAAACCCAGGGTTTGGGGATGAAGTTGCAGAAATCATTCAAACAACGGGCATTGAAGCCAGTTCAATAGAGCTCGAGGTGACAGAGTCTGCGCTAATGCACGACTTTGAACAAACACGTGATATCCTAAACAAATTAACGTCGCTAGGCGTTACCTTAGCCCTTGATGATTTCGGCACCGGTTATTCAAGTTTATCTTATCTACGTCAATTTCCGCTCAACGTGCTAAAGATAGACCGGTCTTTCGTTATTGATATGGATAAGGAACAGCAAGCTTACGATATTGTCACGGCTATCGTGCATTTAGCTTTAAGTTTGGAGCTGACTATCGTAGCAGAAGGCATTGAAACTCAATCACACTTCAACGAGTTAAAAGCGCTAGGCTGTCAACAGGGGCAAGGTTATTTTATGTGTCGTCCCATAGCTATTAACGATTTTTTTGCACAATTTATTGGCGATGAAGAAGTCGCCTGATTGAAGGCGGCTATATTATCTCTATCCATTTATCGCTTGTTAGGTGTTTTTCCTAATACCTATAGCGTATCTAAAGTTAACCTTTTCAATATACATCTTCCTTTTAAATGTTAGACTGTATAGCAATGCTATAGTTATCAAAAAGCCTTATATTACAATGCTACAGCGCATGTATCACTAGCGGTTTGCATTAGAAAAAACAATGGACAGAAAAGAAATTAAAC
>JAXHTT010000091.1:0-15526 GCA_034190055.1 Pseudomonadota bacterium
GTATTTAGGGCGAAGTGCAGCAGCTTTACCGCTAAGTGTTTTGCTTTTATCTTCAATCGCCATTTCGGTATCAAATAACGCAACGGCAAGTTTAATGAATGGGTCGCTGCTGTTTTCAAAATCGGCGCGGCTTGCGGTTAACCATTTTAAACGCTCTTCAGTGCTGGTAAGTGAAGTATTGTCGTAAAACGCTTTTAACTTCTTCTGAAGCGTTTTTCCGTCAGTATCACCATCAATACCTACTGCTTTATCGAAAGCCGCAACGCGGTTTTCTTCAGGCTGCTCAAGGTACATGCTGATCATCTTTTGCCACACAGCTTGATCAACAACTGGGTCAAAACGGCGTTCTATACGCTCTGCGCTTTCTTTAAGGCGAATTTGATCGCGCTCTTGATACCCACGTTCGCGCTCTGCATCTGGCTTTTCTCTTTCAATTGCATTGCGATAAAGGGTTTGAGCAGAAGATAAAAGCTGTGCGCGACTTAGGTTGTTGTACCAGAAGTTTTGCTTGTTCATCTGCATTTGTTCAGCGCTAACTGCATCAAGAGCGGCTAAAGCTTTCTTCAATTCACTTTTGCCGTTTTTATCTAGCCATGCTGCTAGCTGCTTTTCACGCTCGGCGCGGCGAGGAACAAGTCCAACACGCTTTGCACCAGAGAGCTGGCCTAAGGTATTTTTGTGAAAGTTGTTCAGGCCAGCAAGCGTTGCTTCATATTTAATACGGGCATCGCTGCCTTCTTCAGACGAGCTTTCAATAGTTTTGATCCATTCATCTACCAGTTCAAGATAGGTAGGGTATAGCCAGTCAAACATGTACGAAACTTGCGACAAACGGGCATAGCGGTTTGTAGAACCAGGGTATCCCGCTGCCATAACAAAATCACCGTCTTCAAGGCCAGCAGCTGATACTTTTAGGAAATGATCAGGCTCAAACGGCACGTTGTCTTCACTGTAATCAGCTGGTTTCCCATCTTTACCAACGTAAGCGCGATAGAAAGAGAAGTCACCGGTGTGACGAGGCCACATCCAGTTATCTACATCACCACCGTATTTCCCGATAGAGTCAGCAGGCGCATAGGCTATGCGCACGTCACGAATTTCCATTTGCTTAATCAGTTTATATTCAAGACCTTGGAAAAATGAAGGTACAGAGCAGCGGAAGCCTGCTTCAGATTCACATTCTGCAATGAGTGCTTTGCGATTGGCCTCGATAAGGTCATAGCGCTCACGCCCTTGAACATCGTCACCGATACCGCCAATAACTTTATCTGTTACGTCAGAAAAATCTACGGTAACAAACATGCGAGTACCCGGTGCGGCGGGCAGTTCGTCACCAATTTCTTTTGCTAGAAAACCGTCTTTTAAGTAGTTGTTTTCTGGTGTGCTGTTGTATTGTACTGAACCGCGTGCACAGTGGTGATTGGTTACCGCTAAGCCTTTGTCAGATACAAAAGATGCTGAACACCCACCAAGAGAAACAATAGCGCCCATTGGAAACGCGGTTAAGTCGTTAATGTTAAGTCGTTAATACTACTTGCAGGAATTTCCAAACCGGTTTCTTTTAAATCGCCAGCAATTGAAGGGAGCTGTTCTGGCGTGAACATGCCTTCCTTAGCATCTACCTGCATAGCACTGCCTAGCAATGCGGCAGAAATACAAAATACACTTACTTTAGACATTGGTGATCCTTGTTCTTGTCGTTAATCTAGTTGTTATACGTCAGTACTAATAAATACGAAGTTAACGCCTGCGTCAACATTGTTACAGTGTAACGACAATATGCCGTGCGCCCTATGAGAAAGCACATAAAGCACGGCGTAAATTTGTTAGGAAGTGTGACAAACTGCCACTGACAGCAGAGAAGGGCGCATTTATCGCACAAATAGAGAAGGCAGATAATTCAAACTAAAACAAAAAGGCAGAGTATCAACTCTGCCTTTTAAACTTTTAAAACCGCTAACTTTCGCTTAAAGCACTGACACCAATGCTTTTGCTAGCGTTTCTACGTTTTCTTGGTTGATGCCCGCAATGTTTACGCGGCTAGAATCAACAAAGTAGACACTGTGCTTTTCACGTACTACGCGCACTTGCTCAGGTGTAATACACAAGAAAGAGAACATACCTTTTTGGTCGTTCACGAAGCTAAAGTCTTTTGGTGAACCATTATCGTGAAGGTTTTGGACAAGCATGGCACGTAGAGACTTCATACGGTCGCGCATTTCGTTCACTTCAGATACCCACTCGTTATTAAGTGCTTCGTCAGCAAGAATGATGTCTACTAGTGCACCGCCGTAGCTTGGCGGCATAGAGTAGATGCCGCGTGCGATTGACTGAATTTGACCCTGCGCAATTTTACGGGTTGCTGAATCTTCAGTGATGATAGCTGCAAGACCAACACGCTCGCGATAAAGGCCGAAGTTTTTAGAGCAAGATGCCGCTACAATGACTTCTGGAAGATTTTCAACCAACAAACGCATGCCGTACGCATCTTCGTCTAAACCTTCACCGAAACCAAGGTAAGCCACATCGATGAAAGGCAAGAATTCACGCTCTTTCGCTACTTCTAGTACTTCATCCCATTGTGCATTAGTAAGGTCAGCACCTGTTGGGTTATGACAGCATCCGTGAAGAAGAACGATGTCGCCTTTTTCAGTTTTGCGAAGGGTTTCCATCATAGCGTCGAAACGAATGCTCGCTGATGCTTTATCGAAGTACGGGTAGGTTTCGATTTTAAGGCCCGCAGAGCCGATAAGTGGAATATGGTTAGCCCATGTTGGGTCGCTTACCCATACTTTCGCGTTGTCGTTACAGCGGGCAAGTAGTTCTGACAAAATACGCAGCGCGCCACAACCACCTGGTGCTTGAACAGCAGCAACACGGTCTGCTAAAAGAACAGGGCTATTCTTACCTAGAAGCAAAGACAACATACCGTCGATAAAACCTTGGTTACCCTGAGGCGTAATGTAGGTTTTGCTGGTCTCTTTGTCTAAAAGCACTTTTTGCGCTTTTGCGACACTTGAAAGAATAGGGGTATTACCTTGCTCATCTTTATATACGCCAACACCTAAATCGATTTTATTGGGGTTGGTGTCTTCACGAAAAGCAGCTGACAGACCAAGAATTGGATCAGGGGCGAGATGGGGTAATACTTCAAACACGATATGTCCTCACGTTACGTTGGTGTGCAATAATTAGCAGGCAGGCATTATGCCATCGATGGTAGAAAAAACGACCCCTAAAGGTTGAAAATATTTCAATTAATCTGCTTTATAAAGCGTAAACGAAAGTTTCATTTCAAAAATACACTAAATGGAAAAAGAAAAAGCATGGGTTTCAATCGCTTCTCCTTTGTCCGAAAAGCAGCGTTCTTTCCAAGTGAGCGTATTGTTTTTATCAACCAATAGCAAAGTAGACGTACGCGTTCCGTATTTATCAGTTTGAATGAAAATAGAAGATAATGCCTTTTCCCACTCATAACCTATGCCCGTGTCGGGTAGCAGGGCGTCATCTGCTTTATTTTCATGGCGCAAAATATCAAATAAATCGTCATCATTGATTGTACTTCGTTGCTGCACATAATCATTAAGCGCGGTAACCCCTTGGGTGACTTTTGGCCACGGAGTAATGATGTCAGCGTTAGACAACCCATACACACCTGTATCAATTGAGTGGGTCGAATTGTTTACGTTGTTGTAAACGTGAAGCGCATTCACATCGCCAAATAGTAAGTTATACCCGTTGTACTGATGTCGCATTTTTTCAAGCCTAGCTAAATATGCTGACTGTTCGGAATACCCTTTTGGGGAAGAGTCTTGTTTAAGCCAATTAGCAACTAATTCACCGCGGGATACTGCATTTTTATTGATGTTGTGTGGGTCTCTCACATTGGTAAGTGCTGCAATTTTTCCGTTACGCGTAACACCCATCCAAGTTCCATTAGCTTCTAAATCCTGCCCAGCAAGCAAGTGCGGGTGGCTTTCCCAAAATTTTGAAGGTGCGGTTGGTCTTGCGTAGAACTCGTCTCGATTTGCTGCAATTATTAGGGGGTAGTCATCTCGCATCTTGTTTGCGATAAATAAAATACACATAGCTTACCTAGGGTCCTTGTCTTAACTTGTTCACCACACATCGTTTAATTGCTGCAGTTAACAATTGTGTTACATTTTTATTTTGATTACTCTTAGTCAATGTAAACGTAGTCTAATGTGTTTCTTCATAAGACAATATTGGGGGACAAAACAGAAAAAGAAAGTACGAAGGCCGATGTAGTATTGGAAGCAACCTGCCAATAATGCCATGCCGATGTAGCTCACCAGAATATAAGGCCCTAAAGCAAGCCCTACATAAAACCCAATATAGAACAAAAGCTGAGCATAATAATAATGACAAAACCCTCGCACCCTAATAACCATTCTCAACCAGCCAGTAAAGTCATCGTAGGGAGCAGTATTCCTCGTAAGTGGCCAAATTGGCTGTCGTCGTTTGCCGCATGGGTACTCACAAAAAGAGGTTGGTGTGTAGAAGGTGAACTTATCAATCAGAAAAAAGCCATATTGGCAGTAGCACCCCATACATCAAACTGGGACTTTTTCATTGGCTTATTCGTGGTTTTTTCTTTTAAGCTCAACATTAACTTTTTTGGCAAACACACGATATTCAAGCCACCACTAGGTGCCATTGTAAGGAGGCTAGGGGGCATTCCCGTTGAAAGAAGTAAGGCCCACGGCGTGGTCACCTCCATTGCAAATAAAATCAAAGAGGCTGATCAGCTTATTCTTGCTTTAGCGCCAGAAGGTACTCGTAGCCCCATTTACCCATGGAAAATGGGGTTTATGCATATTGCACAACAAGCTGAAATTCCTATCCAAGTCATAGGATTGGACTACGCTAGAAAAAGAATTGTATTGGGGCCAATTATTCAGAAAGTGACTAATATAGATGAACAAATGCAAACTATTTATACGTTTTATGATAATGTTTGCGCAAAATATCCTAAAAACTGCATTATAAAGCCATAACCATTTGTTTAAGTGGTATGTACGCATCAGTCTTAAATAGACTAATACAGTGCGTATTTGGTTAGGTCGCAAACATCTATTTTCGGAGCTTCACCCGTGACAAAATTGGGATTCACAACCCGTCAGGTACATTCTGATCGCATGCTAAACACCCCGGAACACGGTGGTGTACACAGCAGCACATCAAATTCGGTTCTTTTTGAGTTTAAAGATGCGCAAGGCATTATAGATGCGTTTCAAGGCAAGCGCGCCGCTCACGTTTATTCTCGTTCTTCTTCGCCTTCTGTGGCTGCATTACAAAATATGCTAAATGACTTAGAAGGCGGTGTAGGTACGTTATGCTACTCAACCGGTATGGCGGCCATAAGCAGTTCTTTATTTGCCTTATTAAAGGCGGGCGATCATTTAATCGTAAGCCAATACCTTTTTGGCAACACAAGAAGCTTTTTCGAAACAATTAAAGACTTCGGAGTGCAGGTTACCTACACTGACGTGACGGATATTCAACAAGTTAAAGAAGCGTATCAGCCAAACACAAAAGGTGTCTACACGGAAACCGTCGCAAACCCTGTAACTCAGGTTGCTGATCTCCACGCCATTGGTCAATTCTGTGAAGAGAAGCACATTCTGTTTATGGTTGATAACACCATGACACCGCCGCCAGTTTTCTACGCAAAAGACGTTAAGGCATCACTGGTGTTTTGCTCATTAACCAAATACATCGCAGGTCACGGCAATGTATTAGGTGGCGCAGTGGTTGACACAGGCAACTTCGACTGGACAAAGTTTGACAACCTCAAGCCTGCTTATCAGGTTGCAGATATAGCGCAATGGGGCATCACTCAAATTAAAAAGAAAGGTCTTCGCGACCTAGGTGCTACACTGGCACCACAGTCAGCTACGGCTATTGCATTGGGCATGGAAACCCTTGATTTGCGTTTAGCACGAAGCCAATACAACGCGATGCAGCTAGCAACGTTTTTAGACAATCACCCAAAAGTATCTAAAGTGTTTTATCCAGGTCTTGCCGATCACCCTCAGCATTTCATGGCACGTGAATACCTAAACGGTGGTTATGGAGCAATTTTAAGCTTTGATCTCGTCGAAGGTGCTGATCCGGTTGCGTTTTTGAACGAAATGGAATTGGTAATCTGCGCCACCCACTTAGGCGATAATCGCACCCTTGCACTACCTGTTGCGCCTACTATTTATTTCGAGAACACGGCAGAAGAACGTGAGCTTATGGGTATTTCCGATACCATGTTACGTATTTCGGTGGGTATTGAAGACACTCAGGATCTGATTGCAGATTTTGAAGCAGCGCTGAACACGATTTAGACAAATTTTTGCTGAGGCGAAGTACAGAAAAAGGGGCTTTCGCCCCTTTTTTATTTTGTTCTAATTGCGTTCAATATGATGAAAGCAATATGTTTGACTGAAATCTGTTAGTCAAAACCTAACGTGATTTGCCCGCGAATTTCACCACTTGGGAATGCATCTGAGTGGAAGTTTGTGTAAAGACCTCCGTCAGCCATCACATCCATTTGTTCAGTAGTGAGCGTTGTATTAGCTGGCACTGACCAAATTCCATCGGTACCATCAGTGAGCCCAAGTAATACACCACCATTTACACCCGCTTCACCTTCGTGAATGTGCGCCATGTTGGCAGTCATACCAGTTATAGTTACACTACCAGATAATGCGCCTGTGGATGTGTTAAGCGTAAATGCGCCCGAACCGCTTGCCGTTGTTGTTACTGCAGGCACTTCCTGTAAACCATCAGCAACGATGCCGTACACTTCAATGTTATCAGGGGTGATCTGGCCGCGAATTTCACCACCAGTGAATGCCGCTGTATGTACGTTCACATAGTGACCACCTGATAGTAATTGCGTAGCTGTGGCTTCATCTAGCATTACGCTACCGTCTGTCATCCATACACCCGCCGTTTCTTCGCTCTCGACCAACGCCTCTAGCACAGGCCCATTTACACCAGCAAATCCAGTGTGAATGTGCGCCATAGTGGCGTTATCGATCGTGGTTACCGCCACAAGAGAAACATTGTTGTTTGTGGTATCGAAAAGCGCATAGCCAGAGCCCATTGCCATGGTATCTACTGCTGGCACTTCTTGACTGCCGCTTAGCGAGAATGTCACTACCGCTGTTGTATCAGAAACAATTTGACCACGCACTTCGCCACTTGGATTGGCGGTAGTGTGCACGTTCAGATACCATTCACCACTAGTAAGCGCATCTAAGTTACTCGGCGAAATGCTAGTCTCAGCTAAAACATACGTGCCATTACCTGCATCAGTGAGTGGGAAAGCAACCGGGCCGTTCATACCGATTCCGCCATCGTGCACGTGCACACCAGTTACGTCGGTTAGGCCTGAAACATCAACGCTTACACTAAATGCAGGTAAGTCTTCGTCAATTTCAACTACTGCTGTTGCAGTAGACATAGTATCAACAGCGGGTACCTCTTGTGAGCCACTTAAACTTACGTTGTAAGTCATATCAGCATTAAAAGCAGGTGGAGGTGGCGCAAGCCCATCAAGCAATGCTAATTGCGGTAAATCACCTTCCATGGCGCCATCGAGGGCAATTGCTGTGTATATCTCACCGTTTTCTAGTGAAAGTACGCCCGTTTCAATTGCCGCTGTTTTGGTGCCTGTTGGTGTAACCGTTACCACATAGTCACCTTCCGCTAAACTGACATAACCTGTTTCAACAAGCTCACCGGTCTCATAGGCAATATCAGTAAATGCCGGGTCAACCGCATCAATTTCGCCGTCTTCGGTAACGTAAATGTCTACATTACCTGCTGACGGTGAAGCATGTACGATGCGCACTTTAGCTTCAGTTGCGACCGAGCGAGGCATATCAACAAGTACATCAAGTTCTGGTGCAGCTAAAACGTTATTTGCTATAGCGGTGTAAGACATGCCTACTTCTAGCGTCAACTCTGCATCGTCAATTGCCACAACACTGTTGTCGCTATCGGCTACCACATCAATAAGGTAGTCACCTGCTGCAACAGACAAGTAGTCTGTGGTACGAGGAAACTGTATTCCGTCTACCAGCACAATTTCGTTGTTAGCAATAACGTCCACAGCTGGTGCGTCGCTGATGCCATGTACTACGCGAATTTCGGCTCCCGCTTCTGCATCCCAAATTTTGAAACTGCTGTCACCGTCTGCAGCAAGTAGTGTTACAGGCGAATCACCCGTACCCACGTTATTGGTCGCAGCAATAAGCAAATCAGCGCCGTCAGCTAAGTTAACCGTACCCGAGTCGTATACAACCGTTGTTTCACCTGCCGGTGTAATGCGAATTTGATAATCGCCCGCAGGTACTTGAATCAAATCTGTAAAATCTGTGAATTCAGCGGTAACAAGCGGTTGCTCTGCGCTAATATCCGCTTCTGGGGCGGTAACGTATATGTCAACCGTTGGGGCCATAGACGCTGCATGTACAATCTGTACTTGCGCATTACCCGCCTCGACAGCGGTTTCCATGCTGGTTACCGTTAACAGCGCAAGCGTTTCATCGCTTACATTGCCTACGGCAAAAACGTCATAGTTCATGTCAGCTTCTAGCGTAACATCTGCTTGGAGTACTTCAGCATTTTCACCAGGCAGAATGCCGGTAACGCCAATGTCGTAGGTACCTGTTTCTACTTCGAAGCGAGATGAAGCGACTTGGTAATCAACATTCTCTAGTCCGTTAAGGATAGCGTCGTTAGCGGTAACATTTACCATAGGAGCATCTGATGCTGCGTGAACAACACGTACATTTGAATATTCGATAACAGGGGCGGGAACTTCAACTAACTCATCATCATCGTCATCAGAGCAGCCAATTAAAAATAGTGGTAAAATTGAACATGCAAGGAGCGCGTTGGTCCTTCTCATTTTTTGTATCCTCTTAATTGTGATGTGGCACACTCGGTTACGCTGAGCAAATAAGAGAAGATCAATCTCCTTGCAACATTAACGCAATGTAATGTTTTCAATAATTTTACACCCCCTTCTTTTCCTTGGCAGTTTGTTCTACAAAATAGAACGAAGCTTTCATGTTTTTGATATTTTCATCCAACCCGATTGCCGTAATATTGCTATATATTATCGAAACAACGAATATTGGAGTTCAGCATGAAAAAAGTACTAGCTATATTTTCCAGCCTAAATGGAAGTCAGGGCAATTCTTCAAAGCTTGCAAACGAGTATCTTTCAAAAATCGAGAATGACGGTTCTGTGCACATTAACCGCGTGGATGTTTCCTCTCTGGCACTGCCTCATTTATCAGGTGAAGAAATGCAGGCGTGGATGACTGAGACGTCTGAGCGAAATGAATCACAACAGGCATTGGCAAAAGTTTCTGATGACATTGTTGAAGCAGTAAAAGAGGCTGATGAAATTGTGCTAGCCGTCCCAATGTACAACTTTGGCATTCCATCGAGCTTGAAAGCTTATTTCGATCGTATTGCAAGAGCAGGTGTCACGTTTAAGTACACCGAGACAGGCCCTGTTGGTTTATTAGAAAATAAATCAGCTAAGGTTTTTGCCGCGCGTGGTGGTGTGTATGCAGGTTCAGACTTTGATACACAAACGCCGTATTTAAAACACTTTTTAAATTTTGTTGGTATAAGTGACGTAAAATTCGTTTACGCTGAAGGACTTAACATGGGCGAAGAGCACGCAAACAAGGCATTTTCTGAAGCAAGCGAAAAAATTATTGAACTAACCAACAACTAAACACACTAAATTAATGCAGTTAGCTAAAACGTAGAAAGTATGTTTTCAGCTAAAAGTGTGTTCCAAGTTGAGTGTGCTTGATTGCCCCGCGTGTTACGCGGGGCTTTTTTATGCGCGGCTTTTAGATTCTCGTTTGGTGTGACCTATAGGCAGCGTTGATATTCGCGGTTTTATTCGCTTTTGAGGAGTGCTTCTATGTCAGCGATAAAAGCCGGATCAGTGGGCTTTGTTGAACTAGGGTAGTGGGTTATTTGCTTACCAGAGCTGTCAATAAGGTACTTATTAAAATTCCATGATGGCGCTTTGCCGGTGGCATTTTTTAGCATTCGATACATGGGGTCGGCGTCGTCACCTTTCACCGAGATAGGTTCAAACATAGGAAATTTAACCCCGTAGGTTAGTTCACACAGTTCTGCCGTTTTGCCTTCATCATTATCTTCTTGGTTAAAATCGTGCGATGGGAAGCCAAGCACTACAAAATCTTTGTCTTTGTAGTCACTATAAAGGGCTTCTAAACCTTCAAATTGTGGCGTGTAGCCGCAATAGCTGGCTGTGTTCACCACTAAAAGGGTCTTTCCGGCATATTCGTTACACAAATTCACCGTTTCTTGTGAGTTGAGCTTACGTTTCATAAATTTAAGTACGCTAGGGCACTCGTTCGCAAAGCTGGCAGATGCGAAAAAGCTGAGCGCAAGAAGCGCCGGTACAATACCTTTTGCTTTCATAGTGTTTTACCTCATCAGTGAATTTTTGTT
This sequence comes from Pseudomonadota bacterium, assembly GCA_034190055.1. GTDB lineage: Bacteria > Pseudomonadota > Gammaproteobacteria > Enterobacterales > Alteromonadaceae > Alteromonas. The sequence continues at coordinate 10,531 of JAXHTT010000091.1, forward strand.
ATTTTGTTCAGGCCGACAGACCAGTTTCACAACCATAAACGCAGAGGGTTTACGTTTGGTTCACTATCTCAATCGACGAACGTTAGCGCTTTAGCTATGGCTCTGCGTATAATGTTAACGTTTTTTACATAACAACGACTTAAAATAATGAAAAAATACTCTTCTTTACTCATCGCGGCTAGCGTTACTTTTGCGTTGGGCGGATGTGCAAGCACTACTAACGAACCATCTAGCCAAACAGCGTCTACATCGCTTCCTGCTGCCACTGTCCAGCAAACCGTTACACCAGATGTCGCGCCTCAGAACAGCGCGAAAAATGGTGAAATTACTTTAAAGCAAATAATGTCAGATCCACAATGGATGGGCGCGCTACCCGAAGGTATGGGGTGGTCGGTCAATGGCGATAAAATTGTTTTTGAAAAAGAAAGGCAAGATAGCGCGTTGACAGATGTTTATGTTGCTGAACTCTCAAACCCTGCAAATGCCGTAAAAGCACCGTTGTCAGATTTGCACAAGTATCGTTTTGACGAACGTGTAGTAAGAAATGATGGAGTAATTGCTTATTCATTTGAAGACAGTGTTTATGTGCAATTTACCAACGGTGAAACCGTGCGTATTGCTCGTGGTGGTAATGCGTTGTCAACGCTTTCGTTTATGACTGATGGCCGCTTAATGGCGTTAAGCGGTAACAAATTTATTGCTATAGACCTATCTAACGGCACCCGCGAAGAATTATTGAGCTGGGAGTTTAGCGACGAGCCTAAAGCGGTTGAGCCGCCTAAAGATTATATTGCCGAGCAGCAACAGTCGCTGGTGGAGTACATCAAATTACAGCGCAAAAACAGACAAGAAAAAGACGACGCTCAAAAAACGTTGGCCAAAGAAAACAGCAGTGTAGCACCTGCGCCATTTTACTTTGATAAGTCGCATCGGTTAGCGGGTATCAGCGTATCACCTGCGGGTAACTTCGCAGTAGTAGCAACCACGGAAAGTAAGCCGACTCGTGATGACAGCGACATCATGCCGCATTACATTCAAGAAGACAGTCGCATTGCTGCAAAGCCGGTACGCCAACGCGTGGCTGATGCAGAATCGGTAAATCACACACTTTGGCTGCTAAATATTAAAACCGGCGAGAAAAGCGAACTTAAATACTTTAATTTGCCTGGGTACAATGACGACGTACTTGCAGATGTAAAAGAAGAAAACGCAAAAGCGAAAGGCACAACTTATGAAGTGAACCGTTTGCCCCGCGACATTACCTTACTGCAAAGCTGGTACTGGACTAAGCCTTCTATTCGCTGGCACAAAAACGGTAACGCTGTTGCCGTTATGCTAGAAGCGTGGGACAACAAAGACCGCTGGATTGCAACGGTCGACCTAGCAAAGAAAACGCTAGAAAACCAACACAGGCTTCATGATGACGCGTGGGTAAACTACCGTTTCAACGCGTTTGATTGGCTAAATGATAGCGAGACGCTTTACTATCAGTCTGAGCATACCGGTTACTCTCACTTATACGTTCAAAAGCCAGGCGAGAAACCTGTCGCGCTAACCAGCGGCCGTTTTATTGTTGACGATCTAACCCTTTCTAGCGATGACAATTATATTTACTTTAAAGCTAACATGGAGCACCCGGGGCTTTACGAAGTTTATCGTGCTGATTTAAGCGACAATACCATCGATACCATGACTGATTTGAATGGTATGACAGATTACTCACTTAGCCCGGATGGTAAAAATTTGCTGCTAAGCCATAGCAAAGTTAATCAGCCACAAGAGCTTTACATTAAGCCAGCAAACGAAACAACTGCAGCAAAGCAAATTACTCAAAGCACCAGTGCTGCTTTTAACGCACTGCCTTGGGCGGTGCCTAACATTGTTGCAATTGAATCGTCGCATACCGATGCACCTATTTACGCTAGAGTATATTTACCGGAAAATTACGATAAGTCGGCACCAAATAAAGCGGTAGTGTTTAATCACGGCGCAGGATACTTGCAAAACGCCCACATGGGGTGGTCTGGATACTTCCGAGAATACATGTTCCATAGCATGCTCGTGCAGCAAGGCTATGTCGTACTAGATATGGACTATCGCGCTAGTGCTGGCTACGGACGTGATTGGCGAACCGCTATTTATCGTCAAATGGGTACGCCTGAAGTGCAAGATTTGCGTGATGGTGTTAACTGGCTTGTCGAGAATGCAAATGTAGATCGTGAGCGTATTGGCACATACGGCGGTTCATACGGCGGCTTCTTAACCTTTATGTCTATGTTTACCGCGCCAGATCTGTTTGCGGCAGGTGCGGCGCTTCGTCCGGTAACTGACTGGGCGCATTACAACACGCCATATACGGCTAATATTCTGAATACGCCTGATATCGATCCCATCGCGTTTGAGCGTAGCTCGCCGATTTATTTTGCCGATGGGCTAGAAAAGCCGTTGCTTATCAATGCGCCTATGGTTGATGACAATGTGTTTTTCCACGACACAGTGCGATTGGTACAGCGTCTTATCGAGCTTGAGAAAGAAGATTTCGAAACGGCCATTTATCCGGTAGAGCCACATGGCTTTGTGCAGCCAAGCTCGTGGCTAGATGAGTACCGCCGTATCTATAAGTTATTCGAAGAAAACTTATAGGCAAAGCCTCTACTTGAATTGCCCAGCGTCTAAGAGGCGCTGAGTTATTCTTGACCTAATAGCTTTCAGCACATGCAGTAAAAGGCCTAAATTCGTTGAATTTGGGCCTTTTTTTAAATCTCCATTTTTTTGCTTCAGCACATTTTACCTGTCTTAACGAATCAAAATGCGCAAAAAGAGTGACGCTATATCGCTCGAGTTTCTAATTTCTTTTCGCCGTAATAAACATAAGTAAAAAGATTGCTATACCGGTAAGCGCGCCGAATAAATGCGCATCTACGGCAACTTTTGCGTCAATCAGGCTTGCAACTTGTTCACTGCTGCCGTCAATTTGTTCGTATCCCACTTTAATCGCTAACCCAATAAGTAGTAACCAACCCGACTTCATCTTTTCCTTAATATCAACACAAGCGCCCCATGCGAAAATACCGTGTAAAGCACCAGATAAACCTGCGTACCAAATTAAATCCGGAGAGAAAAAGTAAAGCCCGATACTGGTTCCTAAGCAGCACCATACAAAAACTTTTAAGTACAAGCCAATGCGATAATGCTCACCGTGGAGTGCCCACAGTAGCCCCAGACCTGCTAAATTTAAAAGTAGGTGGTAGCCATTGGTATGCACGATATTGCCGCTGACTATTCGCCAAGTCTCTAGGCCTTGAATGGCATACCTGTCGTAAGCCAAATAATTGCCAGACATAGGCTCAAAGAAAAACGCGACAACGGAGCATAGCGCTATGAATAAAGGACCAGCGCTATACTTAAGCGAAAACGGCAGTGACATCATCAGTGTTAGTTATTTTTGAATTTCGAATTTGCTGGCTATGATACAGAAATTGCCTACTTGGTGAAAACTGAAGTACACCCGAATTAAAAAAGACGACAGTAAAGGAGTGATAATGTCTAACATCATTACCGAAAACAATCAGCAGTGCTTAACTATTACGCTGAACCGTACCGACAAGAAAAATGCGCTAACGCGTGATATGTACCAAGAAATGGCGAATGCCATATTAGGTGTTAAGAACGATGGCTCAACTAAAGTGGTGGTTATTAAAGGCGCGGGCGATTGTTTTACTGCAGGAAATGACATAGGAGACTTCGCACAGCAACAAGAGCACGCTCAGGTGCCTGAGACAGCTGCCTTTATGCGAGCTTTGGCTTCATGTAATTTACCGGTTATTGCACAAGTTCACGGATTAGCAGTGGGCATAGGCACAACGCTTTTACTTCATTGCGATTTTGTTTACGCCACTCCAGATACCCGATTTGTTCTACCATTCATCAACTTAGGGCTTGTTCCTGAATATGCATCAAGTTATCTTTTGCCTAAGGTTGCAGGTCATATAAAGGCGGCAGAGTGGCTAATGCTGGGCGAACCCTTTACCTCTGCTGATGCCTATCAATTTGGTATTCTGACAAAAATTGTCGACGCTCACGAAATAGATCAAACGGTTCAAACAACGGTAGAGAAACTCGTCGCCAAGCCTTCATTTTCGCTTAAACAAACAAAAGCGCTATTAAAAGGTGACGGAGAGCGAACAAACCAACAAATGAACGAAGAGTTTGATATATTTTTAGAAGCGTTGGGCACAACCGCAGCTCAAGAAGCGTTCGATGCGTTTCTGAAAAAACGGCCAATTAACCCAGAAAAATTTAAATAAGAGGAAGTATTATTTTGAGACGCAGTGCTTTGTTCAGAGCTTCAGTGGTTACTCTTGCATTATCTAGCTGCTTCATTTTTGGAGCTAACGCTAAACAAGCTCGCGAAGTTGGTGAGCCTGAAGCGGCTACAGGCTACATAGAGAAAAAGGCCTTTGAAGCCAAAGACTATATGGTAGTGGCGGCAAACCCCTATGCGTCATGGGCGGGGAAGAATATTTTAGAAAAAGGCGGCAGTGCAATCGATGCTGCGGTGGCTGTTCAGTCAATGCTTTCTCTGGTTGAACCGCAGTCATCAGGCATTGGAGGTGGTGCCTTTATCCTTTATTGGGATAATAAGAACAAAGTACTTCACACCTTCGATGGCCGTGAAACAGCACCGAAAGCTGTCAATTCTCATTGGTTTATTGAAGGTAATAAGCCAATGCGCTGGTTAGATGCCGTAGTAGGCGGTAAGTCAGTAGGCGTGCCTGGTGCAGTAAAAGCGTTAGAAATGGCTCAAGCCGAGTTCGGCAAGCTACCTTGGAATACGCTGTTTGACGATACAATCAAAACAGCTGAAGACGGCTTTAAAGGTCACGACAGGCCTGGACTCATATTATCGGATAATCTCAAAAACCTGCCTGCATTCAGTACTGCGTGCAAGATTACGTGCTAACTGCACTTTTTCTTTCAACACAGCAAAACTTTC
>JAXHTT010000092.1:0-15386 GCA_034190055.1 Pseudomonadota bacterium
CATTTGAGTTTTTGTGGTGGGTTTGCTATCAATAGTGCTTGCCTATTCACTACACTATTTTTTGATGCGCTCTTGATAAACGAACAAAGCTAATGTCATCGATGCGAAATACACATAAACAAATTCGTCTTGAGCACAACGGTGGTGAACTGGATGTATTGGTTAACTATTTAGATGGCGTGACCTGCATCGCTAATCTACTGCCACAAAAAAGCGACAAGTTTGCGATTTATAAAAATGCAGTTGAATTGCTGTATGAAGTCATTTGCGACCCGCTAGTTAGTAAACAGTGGCGTTATGCCTGTTTAGACCACTTATACAAGCCTTTACTTAACGCTGAGCGCTACGCCTGTACCGAGAGTGATCGAATTACGCTTGCAAGATTAAAAATAGATATGCATGTGCTAGTCCCACATTTTTTATGAGCGGCTAACGAGAGAGGTACCTACTGAGTACTTTTAGTTTGCACTTAGTAGCCCAAGTAGACCTTTGATGACAGCCTGATAAACACGCCAAAAATTCATTTACATCAACACAAGGATACGAGTTATGACAGCAACACGCACAGAACGCGACAGCATGGGTGAGTTACAAGTGCCTGAAGATGCACTTTACGGCGCACAAACTCAACGTGCTATTCAAAACTTTCCGATCAGTGGGCAGCGCATGCCTGAAGCTTTTATACGCGCGTTGCTCACTGTAAAAAAAGCCGCAGCGCAGGCAAATATGAAGCTGAAAGTAATAGATAGCGACCGGGGTTTGGCGATAGTTAAAGCCTGCGATGAGCTATTGGCCCTTGACGATGTTATGCAGCACTTTCCGGTAGATGTCTTTCAGACGGGGTCCGGTACCAGCACAAACATGAATGCCAACGAAGTAGTAGCCCGTTTGGCGTCTCGTTATTCAAGTGAAAAGGTTCACCCGAACGATCATGTAAATTACGGGCAAAGTTCAAATGATGTAATACCAACAACCATTCACGTAAGCGCGGCTATTGCCTTATCAAACGAGCTAGTGCCTGCTGTGGAAGCTCTGGTTAGTATTATTGAATCAAAAGCAAAGTCTGTCGCGCAATATTGTAAAACGGGGCGCACTCACCTGATGGATGCGATGCCAGTAAGAATGGATCAAAGCCTACTAGCTTGGGCATCTCAGCTTAAGCAGCAGTTAAAAAATCTTCGTGCTGTGCAACCTGCTATCCAAACCCTTGCTCAGGGGGGCACGGCAGTGGGTACGGGTGTAAACGCCCATGCTGACTTTGCAACAACATTTTCAGATACTCTAGGAGAGTTGACTGATATCGCGTTTAAACCCGCAGATAATTTCTTTGCGCTCATTGGCTCTCAAGACACCGCGGTAACGCTTTCAGGTGCGACGAAAAGCTTGGCAGTAACCTTAATGAAAATTGCCAATGACCTGCGCTGGATGAATTCCGGCCCGCTAGCTGGTTTAGGTGAAATAGCTTTGCCAGCATTACAGCCCGGCTCATCGATAATGCCGGGCAAGGTTAACCCAGTTATTCCTGAAGCGGTGGCAATGGCGTCAGCACAGGTAATAGGCAACGACGCGGCAATTACCGTAGGCGGGCAGTCTGGAAACTTCGAGCTCAACGTCATGCTGCCCATGATCGCCAGTAATTTGTTATCAAGCTTGTCGCTAATGACCAACAGTGCGACGCTTATCGGCGAACAAGCAATTGAAGGATTCACGGTCAACCAAGATAACATTGAAGCGCCTCTTTACAGAAACCCTGTCCTCGTTACCGCGCTCAACCCTGTCATTGGCTATGCAAAAGCTGCGGAAATTGCCAAAGCAGCTTATAAGGAGAATAAGCCTGTTATCGATGTGGCTGAAGCAATGACAGATATCTCTAGGGACGAGCTGGAAGCCTTACTAGATCCTAGAAATCTCACTTAGCTGTAAAGGGCCTAAACAAGGCACGAAACCAAGTCCTAAAAACAGATGTGGACTGAAAAAAGTGCGACTTACCATCGCACTTTTTTTGAGGCGGAAGTGATAGTTAGTTGTAATGAAACTGGGTGAAAAAAATCGCAGAGCACCTGCTTGTCTAAAAACTATTCGATGGTTGGCACGTTCCTAGCTACATTCTTGGCTTATAAGTTGAGTGAGGCCTCTTTTAACCGATATACAGTTGCTGTATGTGAACAGGAATTTTGGTACAGTAATGATATAAATTATTTGTATCGCTGCGTAAGACAGCGTCAAGCATTAGCGCTAATAGGTTTTGCTTATTTTGATAGTGAATCGCTATGAAAAAAGTAACGCCTTTTCGGGATGAAAAAATGACAGAAACTTGCTTTCGCATGAAGGGCACTACGCTCACCAGTATTGTGTTAGAAGTAATAGATTTTGAGCCAGATAACTTCGAAGCCCAATTATCTAAGAAAGTTGCGAGCGCGCCGCAGTTCTTTACCCGTTCCTCACTGATTTTGCATTTGATTAAGCCCTTATCTGCTACAGAGTTTGAATTGCTGGTGGCACTTTGCCGTCGGTTGCATTTGCAGCCTATGGCGGTAAAAGGTGAAGTGGCAGAGCTAAAACCCACCATTAATGACTTGGGACTAGCTGATGTCAGCCAAAGTAAATTTACAGATAGCGCGCTTCGTTCACAAAAAGAGAGCGCTAATAACGGCACTGGAAGCGGCATCAACAAAACCGATGGCAGCGAGCGCGGACAGATAGCACAACAGCCAACGGCTGCAGAGCCTCCCAAAAGCGAGCCTGCCCCTACAGCAGCCCCAGCACTTAAGCCGGCTAAAGTCATCAATCGCCCTGTACGTTCAGGCCAACAAGTTTATGCTGAAGGCAGTGACTTAGTGGTAACCGCGTCGGTGAGCGAAGGTGCTGAGCTTTTGGCTGACGGCAACATTCATGTTTACGGTACGTTGCGCGGACGCGCGTTAGCTGGCGTTAAAGGCAACACGGGGGCTCGTGTGTTTTGTCAGTCATTAGACGCAGAACTCATTTCAATTGCTGGGCAATTCATTATGCACGACACCGTAAAGGGTGAGTGCTGGAAGAAGCCAGCACAGGTGTATTTAGAAGCAGAAACATTACGTATAGAGCCGTTAGCTTAATGCTTTGTACGCACTAATAGGAAAGAATAGATGGCAAAGATTATCGTAGTAACCTCAGGAAAAGGTGGTGTAGGTAAAACTACATCGAGTGCAGCAATAAGTACGGGGCTTGCGTTAGCAGGTCATAAAACGGTAGTGATAGACTTCGATGTAGGCTTGCGAAACCTCGACCTTATCATGGGTTGTGAGCGCCGCGTTGTTTACGACTTTGTTAACGTTATCAACAAAGAAGCGTCACTAAAACAAGCGCTAATTAAAGATAAGAGAACGGAAAATCTTTTCATTCTTCCCGCTTCTCAAACCCGCGATAAAGATGCACTCACTGTAGAGGGTGTACAAGCAGTACTAGAAGAGCTTAAGAAAGACTTCGAGTACATCATTTGTGATTCACCAGCAGGTATCGAGCAAGGTGCTCAAATGGCGCTTTATTTTGCTGATGAAGCCATTGTAGTAACAAACCCGGAAGTGTCGTCTGTACGTGACTCAGATCGTATTTTAGGGATTCTTCAAAGCAAATCGATGCGCGCAGAAAAAGGTGAGCCGGTTAAAGAGCACCTGCTTCTTACCCGCTACAACCCGATGCGTGTAGAAAGTGCGGAAATGTTGAGTGTTGCCGATGTGGAAGAGATTTTAGCTATTCCACTTTTAGGGGTAATACCAGAGTCAGAATCAGTGCTTAAAGCGTCGAACCAAGGCCAGCCAGTTATTCTTGACGAAGAGGCGAATGCAGGACAAGCTTATGCTGATGCTGTCAAACGTCTGCTAGGCGAAACTGTTCCACATCGTTTCCTTGAAGCAGAAAAGAAAGGGTTCTTTAAGCGTCTTCTAGGAGGGAAGTAATGGGAATTTTCGACCTGCTCAAAAAGAAGCAAAAGCCGAGCACTGCCGCTGTAGCTAAAGAGCGGTTACAAATTATTGTTGCGCATGAACGTAAAAAGCGTACCGAGCCTGATTACTTGCCAATGATGCAACAAGAAATCATTCAAGTGATTAGAAAGTACGTTTCTATCGCGGATGATCAAGTGTCAGTTCAGCTTGATAACAATGACGACTGCAGCGTGTTAGAACTAAATGTAACGCTGCCGGAAAACTAGTTAGCAATTGCCGATAAAGAATAGTGGCACATTATTCTTTATCGGTGCTTCTTAGCTTTTCCTCATTAACGTCTAGCTGTTTTGAAGCCATAGCAATGAGCTTCTCATCTAAAGGGGGAGGGGTAATATCTACCCCTTCACTTAGTGCCTGAACGAGGGTGTCGAGTACGTCTACTCTCGCCTGCCATTTATACTCTCCATTTATAATATGCCACGGAGCGTAATCAGTATTAGTCTTCTCGAACATATCGTTGATAGCTTCAACGTAATGTTCACGCATGCGACGATTGTGTAAATCCTCTTCAGTGAGCTTCCAACGCTTAAACGGGTTATGTAAACGCTCTTCAAACCTTTCGCGCTGCTCTGCTCCTGAGATATGCATAAACAACTTTATGATACGAACGCCGTTATCGTTAAGGGTTTTTTCAAATTCGTTTATCTCTTGATAACTACGCTGCCAATCAGTAGCTGGGGTCAGTCCGTCAACCCGCTCAACCAACACCCGTCCATAGTGGGAGCGGTCAAAAATTGTGAGCTTACCAGGTGAAGGGATCTGTTTCCAAAAGCGATAAAGAAAGTGTTTTTCACGTTCTTCTTTTGTCGGCGCTGCTACTGGAAACACGTTTACAGAGCGGGGATCTAATTTCTCTGTGATACGTCGTATGGCTCCCCCTTTGCCTGATGCGTCCCAACCCTCAAAAATGATAAGCGCGCGTCTTTTCTGGTGATAGTAGGACTGCTGAACGTGAAAAAGAGATTCTTGGCATGCGCTCATCTGCTTTTTGTATTCCTCCTTGTTATCAAATCGAGAAAGACCGAAATCGTCAAACAAGGCAACGTTAGTTCTTTGATGCGAAGAGCTCATATAAATAACCTATATTTCATATATATCAGAGTGTTATCTAAAATTATGAATTTTAAATAAATCACATGCAGAATTAAAAAAGCGTCAACACTTAACTATCGAATTACGCTAACAGGATATGAGCTTGCAGTTCAACGTTTATTCGTTCGTGGCCATGAGGGCAACCTTCCTTTTAATACCCGTTGTGTAACGTGGAGTGAAAACGGTCTTCACATTTGTGGTTGATTCGTTAAGTTTTGCCCCAATAATTGCTAACTATCCGCAAGTATTAGATAATTGCGTCCAAGCAGAAAGTGCGTAAGCACGAGATTATTGTAGAGGTGGGTATGTCTGTAGAAACGGCGTTGCCAATTGAGTTTTCAGACGCTGCAGCAGCGAAAGTGAAAGCCCTTGTTTCAGAAGAAGAAAATCCTGATTTAAAATTACGTGTCTACGTAACAGGTGGTGGTTGTTCGGGCTTTCAATATGGTTTCACATTCGATGAGAAGGTGAACGAAGGTGATATGACTATTGAAAAAGACACAGTAACCATGGTCGTTGACCCAATGAGCCTACAGTATTTAGTAGGTGGAATTGTTGATTACGTTGATGGCTTAGAAGGCTCAAGGTTTTTAGTTCAAAATCCTAACGCCACCACTACTTGTGGCTGTGGCGCAAGCTTTAGCGTTTAAATGAATTCTTTTAGGGTCAGCACACGCTGTGCGCTTTAAACGCAAACTCCTTCATCTGTAATTGTTTGTAGTTAAAGCGATAGGCATACATCGCATTCTTTTGTATGCCTGTCGGTTGTTTTTTCACAATACCTCCTTTTCTTTTCAAATTCTGGCTACACTGATTTCACTAAACGACCATAGTTAAGGACAGCGTTTGTGAAATTATATGGCTCAACCACTTCTCCCTATGTACGCCGTATCCGCATCGTATTAGCGTCTACAGAACACGAATTTTTGAATCTTCAAATCTTTTCCGGTGAAGGTCGCGAACTGCTTGCTTCGCGCAACCCAACCTTAAAAGTACCTTGCCTTGAAGATGATGGACAAATGGTTTTCGATTCTCGCATTATCTATAACTACCTTGCCGACAAGCTTGATCACGATGGCTTAAGCTGGGAAGAAGAGAACCAGCTAACGTTAATTGACGCAGCCAATGACTCATTTGTTCAGCTTATGCTTCTAAAGCGTTCAGATTTTGATATCAGCGAAGATAAAATGTATTACCGACTTCAAAATGAGCGGATTGAAGCTGTATTGGGGACGTTGTCTGAGCAGCTAGATGCGGGTGGCTTTAGTGGATGGACTTACCCAGAAATTTGTTTGTATAGCATGATCGATTGGGTACTTTTCTGCGAATTACACAGCATGAAAGGCTACCCACAATTGTTAGCGTTTCATGAAAAGCACCATGACAGAATTGAAGTAACCGCAACAGACCCGCGCGGTTAGATTCAGTCAACTTCCAGAACGCGCTATATAAAAAGCTATTAAACAATTAGTAGCCCTTTTCAAAATCAAACTGATATTTGAGCGGCTCGCCTTTTATATAGCGTAGCGCATTGTCTAAAAACACATCTGCTACATCGCTTGGTTGAGATTCTGCCGCTGTGTGAGCTGTTACTGAAATATTGGGATGCTTCCAAAACGGGTGATCGGGGTCGAGTGGCTCGTGTCGAAATACATCTAAAACCGCATGAGCCAATTCACCGCTGTTTAAAGCTTGTAAAAGAGCATCATCGTCAACAGCACTACCTCGACCGGCGTTAATGAATACACTATGAGGTTTAAGTGCGTTGAAAAAGCGTTGAGACAGCATGTTTTGTGTAGTGGGAGTGTCTGGCATTAAATTAACCACGTGATCACTTGCACTTGCAAACTCTTCGATATTGTCGGGAGTGTAAACGGCTTTAGCGCCTGCCACTTCTTTCCCGTTTCTCGTTAAACCTACAACCTGCATACCAAAGGCGTGCGCAACAGGAATGAGTGCCTGCCCTATACTGCCAAGGCCGGCAATGCCGAGCGTTTGTTCATTTAACGGTATCCGTTTTGATGCTTCCCACTTTGGCTGAGCGGCTCGCTGATTTTTTTCGAATGCTTTTGTATTTCTGGCGTGCCCAAGTAAGTAGGCAAAAACGTATTCCCGCATTAACTTACCGAAAACTCCTTTTAAGCCAGTAAGTGTGTAGTCTGTTTTGTTCTCGGTAAGCAGTGGTGCGTTACCTGCCCACGTCGATTGACACCAAGTAAGCGCAGTACAGTTGTTGATAATACGAGAAGCGAGATCAGGGTCTGCAAGCATTACAGTAACAGCCTGGGCATTAACATCTTCTAGACGCGTACTTATTTGCTTAAGCGTTATAAGTGGGCGACCATCCGCCCCGATAAAGCTATCGTTTTCTGCTATTTTTTCTTGAAGTGCATGTGCAATATCATTCGCTTCATCGCTTAAAATAGTAAGTTCAATCACCTTCGAACTTCTTGCTGTCATTGGCCTAACACTCCTAAAGTAAACTTTTCTTTCCTCTGCATGAATGCACTATCGTTAAGCGAGTTGTTCTAAAAATGTGATTTAAGTTTTACATTTTTGTAAACAGTGTCGGTGTTATGTATTTGCACCTGAAGTTAAATTGCAACGGAATCGCTATGCAGTCAGAAAATAATTTCCAAAATTCAATAGATGTTGATGTAACGCACGCGAAAGTGCTATCACCTAAGCGTAACACGACCCAAGCGGAAACAGCGCAGGCTTTAGTTGAGGAGCAACTTTCACATTTCGGTATAAGTGCACAAAGCGACTATGGCAAGGCACTCGCTAATACGGCTCATAACTTATATGGGGCTCAGGCTAGCGTTATGCAGCTTTGGGATATTACCAACAATACGTTACAAGGACTTGATAAAGAAGACAGGTTAGCGTATTTCAATGCTAAAAAGTTTTTGTCTTTTCAAATTGCTAAAATATTAGACACACTGCAAAACCCGTTTCGAGCTACATACCAGAGCTTGTCTAGCGGCAATGGTTCACAAGGGCATTATCCGTTATTCGACAATGTAACTGCACTCTTTTCCGCAACGCCCGTGGTCGTAAGAACCGCGACTTATGTGTACGCCTGTACTGAGTGGGTTGACGATGCTTTCCAAGGAAAAGAGTTTACCCACCAAATTTACTCGCGATTATTAAACCCGACCAATATCTCCCTTGCTAACGCCATTGTAGATATGGAAGCGGGACCTTATGCAGCCGAATACCTAGCCTGGAATTTTAATTCGGGTATGGCGGCTATTGATGCCTGTTTATCGAATGTTCTAAGTCATGGCGATGTGCTCATTGTTTCTAGAAATGTATATGGCGGGGTATATCAACTGCTTCATGATTATTTCGCCCGCAGCAACCGTATGGATATTCAAATTGCGTGGTTTGATGGTTACGACGCACAAAGCTTTGCTACGTTTATGCAGCAAACAAAGGCTGAACATGCCTCACGCTTAAGCGATGGCGCAAAAATGCATGTGTATTTGGAATCGCCATGCAACCCACATGGTTATGTATTGGATGTACCCGGAATATGTGAGTTAGCACACGCACAAAATGCGTTAGTAATGTTGGACTCTACGCTGGCTACGCCCGTGTTGCACCAACCGCTACAGCATAAAAACAAAGCTGCACGACCTGACTACGTGATCCACAGCTACACCAAAGACTTGTGTGGTAGTGGTGCAACTACAGCAGGTGTTGTGATAGGGGAGGGGCACCGCATGTTCCAGCCAAAAGGCAGCTCAGCAAACGGCGTGGACTGGTCCGAAACCATGTTCTGGGATGTGTATTACATTAAAGGTGCATTCCTAGACTCTGAAAAGGCGTTTGATGTATTGAACGGTATGAAGACCTTGGAACAGCGCATGATGACAAAGGTGATCAACACGGAAGTCTTTACCTCATTTCTAAATGCCCACGAACAAATTCGGGTTAACTGCCATGCGTTGCCTGAACACAGCAATGCAGGTTTACGAGAAAAGCAGCATATGCACGGCTGGCCTTGCACCTTATTCACCGTTGATATGGCACCGGCAAACTTACCTCGCGACGTGTTTGTGCGCTTCTTTGACGCCCTAGAGCCAGCATTTAGCCACCAAGTAAGTATAGGGCAGAATAATACGATAATTTTATGCCCCGCATTGACGTCTCATTCAGAACTCAGTAGCGACGAACAGAAAAAAGCCGGAATAGAGTTGACGACCATGCGTATTGCAATGGGGACAGATAACGTTAAGCAGCTTATCGCTCACTTTATGCTGGCCGCCAAGCATTTTATAGAGCCTCATGCGCCTGGTTTTTGCGAGAAGTTTATGGCAAACGCCGACATAGATAACTTGTATTTATCAGTAAGTGAGAGAGTAAGCTCACAGCATTTTGGCAGCAAGGCTAGTATGGACTCATTGATGAAAGGGTCATAGGTGAATTTTTAGTTCAAGGAGTTGCCTTGAACTGTCGATAAAACAAATGAGGATGTTCTCCTTCTCCCGGGCCTTTCCTTACGCGGGCTCGGGATTTTTTATTTGTGGCAAAGATTATTAGCGATGATAAGCGCTTTTCTTTGTTATAAAGTAAAAAACACTAAGACTCTTATCTTTATAAAACCAACTAAGGCGGCTTTATGCACGAGTTTAAAATTGATGTAACGCTAGATGCATCATTGCCCTTTGTTTTTGCAGCATTTCACGAGCCTGAATATCTCAGTGAGTGGTTTGCGCCTGGTGATTGTTCAGTTACACAAATCATGAGTGACTTCAGGGAGGGAGGGCGTTATCGCATAAAAATGACGGATCCAAGTGGCGTAGAAATGTCATTAACCGGTGAATACGTGAAGATTTTAGCCAACGAACAATTATCGTTTTCTTGGGCATGGGAAGATGACATAGAAGAGTCAGTTATGACATCCGTAGACATACACTTTGAAGAAACTGAAGACGACAATGTAAGGCTAGTTCTTATTCAACAAGGTTTCTTAAACCAACAAGAGTGTGATCAACATAATTATGCGTGGATGTCGTGTTTGGAAAAACTTGCTGTTTTAGCCGCTAGGACAAAATCCTTTAATTAAACTCATTTTTTGTCGTCAACTGCGTCTGATTGTGACACAAAGTGCTAAGCGCAACGCCCATACAAGAGTTACAGATTTCGACACCAAGTGACAGGGCGCCAGACAAGGGCAGAGTGGTTCGCTCTGCCCAGAGCCAATCTAGGTCAGCGATGTCATCGCGTCTTTTCCGGTTTTTTCTCTGTACGTGTCAAAGTCGTTATAGCCTTCCTCACTGCCTCCGTACCATGAAGATGGATCGTCAAATGATGCCAATGGATAGCCGTGCTTGAAGCGAGTAGGTAAATCTGGGTTTGTGATCCAAGGTCTTCCGAACGCAATCATGTCACCATCGCCATCAGATAAACGTTTCTCGGCTTCTTCTTTGGTGTAGCCACAGTTTCCAATGATCATACCGTCGAATAGTGCTCTAAATTCAGCAAGGGTCATAGCTTCGCCTCGTTCATGGAAGCCAAAGGCCAAGCCATCCATTACGTGTAAATAACCTATCTCCAATTTGTTTAGCTGTTGGGCAACAAAGGTAAAGGTTTCACGAAAATCATCGGCCCCCATATCGTTAAATACACCGTTTGGCGATAATCTCACGCCAACGTGCTCCTTATCCCACACGCTCAATACTGCGTCCATTACCTCGCTTAAGAAGCGATATCGATTGTCTACGCCACCACTGTAATTATCGTCACGTTGGTTGCTACGGCTATCTAAGAACTGGTTGATAAGGTAGCCGTTTGCCGCATGTACTTCCACGCCATCAAACCCTGCAGCTTTGGCGTTAATAGCTGCCTTCTTGAAGTCTTCAACAGTGCGCCTTATATCATCAAATGTCATGGCTTTAGGCACTTCGTAGGGCTTTTTGCCCTTAGGCGTGTGAATCTCATCGCCTTCAATTTTTATAGCAGATGCTGAAAGAGGTAAATTACCGTTGT
Organism: Pseudomonadota bacterium; assembly: GCA_034190055.1. Lineage (GTDB taxonomy): Bacteria > Pseudomonadota > Gammaproteobacteria > Enterobacterales > Alteromonadaceae > Alteromonas. The sequence goes on from JAXHTT010000092.1 coordinate 11,076, forward strand.
GAAAGTCGCTGTGAGATGCGCGCCCGGTGTGCCAGAGTTGAAGTACGATTTTTCCACCCGCTTCATGAACGCGGTTTACAATAGAACGCCAGCCTTCAACCATCTCGTCAGTGTAAATTCCAGGGGTATCAACCCAACCAATGCCTTCTTCTGATATGGTCGTTGCTTCAGTGATAATAAGCCCTGCATCTGCGCGTTGTACATAATGATCGCCCATAATTTTATTAGGTATGCGATCAGCGCCTGCTCTGCCTCTTGTCATTGGTGCCAATACCATTCGATTTTGCAATGTGTCACCCGCCCAATCGAACGAGCTAAAAAGTACTGAGTCTGTCATTCGTATTCCTTATTCAACGAAGAAGAGTTTGTTGATGAAGCGTTACGCTTGTTAGCGCTATTAACGCCGTAAGATAGTAGTGAATACAGGAATAACGAGAAGTTGGATTTGTAGAAGGTTGCCCTTGAAACTAATTAAGCGCAATGCCAGGGAATGGCATCGATTTGAAAAAAAGCGCCCGAAGGCGCTGTGAAGTGTATAACAAGAGAAAACCTTTAGTTAAGCATCAAAGCCGCTAGGTTCACGTCGAACCTTAAGCCCAAGACAATCGCATCATCAAGTGCCATAACTCTGTCACGCTCTGCGAATTGGTCAGGGTTGATGATGTAGTGAACGTTCGGCTGAATTCTTACGTGGTCGTTGAGTTGATAACCATAACTTAGCTCTAACATAGTTTGGCTGCTTGCTGGTGTACCAACCCCGCCGTTTATGCTTCTTAATATACGCTGATCCTCTAGCGCTTCGTCACTGTACTGTTGACGAGTAAATACGAAGCCAATGGTATCATCAGGGCGTGTGGCGAGGGTGCCTCTTAATACAAAGCCCGCTTTTATAAAGTAGTCCTCAATTAGTTCGCCCGATGTACCGGTTAGCACTGCTCCGAAAAGTGTTAACCCTTCTTTCGTTAGTGGGTTAGGACGAGAAACGGTTTGTTCAAAACGTGCGAATATACCCGAGCGACCGTTTCTAACAGCGTAATCATTGCCAAACCTGAATCAGGCTTCTGCGCAAGAGCGTGCTGCCATGTCGGTAAGCGAACTTAAAAGCGTAATAGGGGCTGAACTTGATGCTGTAATGCTTCCTTACGTAGGTATGGCATGTGTATTAGTGTTGGTTTGGATCGCTATTTTCCTAATTAAGACGCCAGTTCAAGAATCGGTTGAATCTAGTGTGGAAGACGTCAAATTGGGCGCATCGCTGAAGCGCTTAGTGGCCAACAGACACTACCGTTTTGGTGTATTAGCTCAGTTTTTCAATGTTGGCGCGCAAACTTGTGTGTGGACCTTTACTATTCAATATGCAATGAAAGCGACAGGTGGCAACGAAGTAAGTGGTGGTGAAATATTACAATACAGCATGATCGTATTCTTAATTTCTCGCTTTGTGATGACCTGGGCAATGCAGTATCTCTATCCTGCTAAGCTATTAATGGCTATGTCGTTGATTGCCATGGCACTTTGTATCTTCATGACGCAGTCTCCTAATTTAGCAGGCGTAATTGCACTGGTTTCAATTTCTGCGTGTTTGTCGCTAATGTTCCCGACTATTTATGGTATTGCGCTCGAAGGATTGGGGGAAGACACCAAGCTAGGCGCAGCAGGCCTTGTGATGGCTATCCTTGGTGGAGCCATTATGCCACTTTTCCAAGCCTCCATTATTGATAGCGCAGGAGTGGTTGTATCTTATGTTGTTCCAGCTATTTGCTTCCTGCTTGTGGGAGGGTATGGTTATTTCGACATGCGCACTAAAAAGCGCAGTGTTAAACCCAAGGATGATATTGATGCAAGTGCATTAAAAGATATGGAAATGGAAATGGCTAAGTAATACTTCTGAGGAAACGATATTAAAGGGCCCTTGATTGCATCAGTGGCCCTTTTTCATGCTTTTTTAAATAGCGCCCCGAGTACTGTAGATCTGGCTGCACCCGTAACCTCAGGCACATTACTCGGAATATCATTTACAAATGCATGCGCTAACCAAGCAAACGCGGCACCCTCTACATGCTGTGGATGAATTCCCAGCACATAACTGTCTGCTACAGCATAATCGCTCAAAGCGTTGTTCAAATAAGACATTAACGCTTTATTAAATGCGCCACCGCCGCACACAATTACTTCGCTTTGCATGTTCGCATTACTTGCTTTAGGTAGATGTTTAATGATCTCCTGAGCGACTGTGCTGCCGGTAAGTGCAAGCAAAGTGGCTTGCACATCTTTTGGGGCTAGATTGTTGTTTTCTTCTTCGCTTTGCAGGTCTGCACTGGAGGGAAAGTAATCAGCAAGGGCGTTGCTTAACCAATCAATATTAAAATGCTCTCTGCCTGTGCTTTTAGGCGCAGATAAAGTGAAATAATCATCTAATAAAAGCCTGTCTAATAAGCTGGTATGGCATTGCCCTGACGCAGCCCATGCACCGTCTTTATCAAAACTTTCGTTTAAATGAAGGCTTATCCATTGGTCCATTAAAGTGTTACCTGGCCCAGTATCAAACCCTTTTGGCGGTGTGTTATCTCGCTTTGGCGCAAGTAGTGAAATGTTTGCGATGCCGCCAATATTTACCAGCGCTCGATATTTGTTTTCACTGGAGAAGACCGCATTGTGAAAAGCGGGTACCAGCGGCGCACCTTGTCCGCCCAACGCAATATCTTTACGCCTAAAATCGGCGATAACATCAATGCCGGTTAGCACAGCAATAGTGTTAGGGTCGCCAATCTGACAGGTGAAGCCCCGAATAGAAGGGCTAGAAAAATGGGCAGACATTACATCTGAGTTGGGGTAGTGACGCACTGTTTGACCATGGGAGCCAATGGCAGTGATATCTGACGCTTTAAGATTGTTTTTATCAAGTAATGCTAGAGTAACTTGTGAAAAGGTTTCTGCAACGAGTCTATCTGCAATGGCAAGCGTGTTGAGCTCGTCAGGGCCTTCATTACACAAATCGTTAAGAGCGTGTAGTAGTTCGCTAGGATAGGGGATTGTATGTGCTGAGAGCGTTTTGCACGTCGTTGCTGTGATGTCGCATAGGACGGCGTCAACGCCGTCCATGCTTGTGCCTGACATCAAGCCAATATATTTTGCCATAGCGCAACTATTTCATCGCGAGCATAATACGTTTGTTGTTATTGAGTTGCTGCTGACGAAGTTTTGCAATTTCCATAAATCTTTCTCGCTCTTCCTTTGCTATGGGTAAAGCTTTTGGCAGCTCTACAGTGCGTGGATTTCTATGCACGCCATCTACCAAAAATTCATAGTGAAGATGTGCACCTGTCACCATGCCAGAACTTCCAAGGTAACCTACCGTTTGGCCCTGTTTAACGATGTCGCCCACTTTGACCGCACGTTTTTTAAAGTGAAGGTACTTAGTGGTGTATTTCTCGCCGTGCTGAATAAATACATGATGACCGTTATATTTATCATAGCCTGCTTTGATAACTTTTCCATCGCCGGCGGCCATAATCGGTGTACCAACGGCTGCTACGTAGTCGGTACCTCGGTGCGCTTTCCAGCGTTTTTGTACGGGGTGAAAGCGTGCCTTAGTGAAATTAGAGCTGACGTATCTGAAATTAACTGGCGCACGTAAAAAGCTCTTACGCATGCTACGCCCTTCCGGGGTGTAGTAAGTACCGTCCTCGTGAAGGATCGCACTAAACTGTTCGCCTTGGTTAGTAAACTCCGCTGCTACGATATCGCCGTAGCCCACAAACTCGCCATCAATATATTGCTCTTCAAAAACAACGTTGAACGTATCGCCAGAGCGTATTTCCATTGCGAAATCTATGTCCCAGCCGAAAATACCTGCCAAATTCATAATTTGGTTGCTGGTAAGCCCAGCATCTCTAGCGGCATTCCAAAAGCTTGAGTGAATTTCACCTTGCGCAAAGTTGTAGCGAATATCTACATCGCGTTTTTCTAATTCAGCGACAAGACTGCTGTTCTCGTCAATCGAATCCGGACGAACGAAGAGAGTTTCCGTTGAAGATAGCTTGTACTTCAGCTCGCCAAAGCTACCATCTTTGTTCGCTTTAAACGATAGTTCATCGCCAGGTAACAAAGTGACGAGCGTTTTTGTCAGTTCACCTGCCTGGGTCACATTGTATACGTCGCGTGCTGTAAACCCTGCACGCTTAAAAAGCTTTGCTAGGGTATCGCCGCTGCGAACCTTATAAGTTTGCCAAGTAGACTCTTCTTCATTCGAAAAAACGTCGGTTGACGGTGTGATTTTAAGATCTACAGGGTAGCGAACGCCTGCATCTA
>JAXHTT010000093.1:0-15358 GCA_034190055.1 Pseudomonadota bacterium
CTGAAGGCCTTCATATTGCTCTTGGCTACTATCGAATATGTCGTTTAAGAAAGTAAACAACACGTTACTTTCTGCCCTCACTTCGTTTTCTACTTCAATGCGCTTGCGTACTAGCTCATTAAGCTCCTCCAATTCTAGAGTGAGAACGTCTAATTGGGTTTCGAGGTATTTATTATTTTGCTCTGCCTCCAAACTAGAAAAAGCGAGACGTTCAATGGTCTCGTCTAGTTGTTTTTTGGTAATACGTCGGGCGGATTGGCTTTCAGAAAAGGTTAAACGTGCCGTAAGTGCCATTAGGTGTTGAACGTCACGATTTATTTCAGTCGCGTTACCAAGGGTTGGTATAGACGTTGAGTTAATGGTATTTAATACCTCCCTTGCATCATTTAGACGAGCTAGTGACAGCACCAAGATCAGCAGAAAAAAGGCCATTACGCTGCATTGTGCAATGATAAACAGGTACAAGGTCTTCTTTTTACGCTGCATTTTATTCAACACCATTAGCAAGGATTACTATACGCTTTTCCACTTTAGGAGCTATAACGTACTGATTACTAATTGCCTGCATCACCAAACTCGATATTTGGGGTGGGTGCGTAGTTGGTGCCGTTAACTTTTTCGCATTCTTCAACGCATAAAATCCATCACCTCCATTAGCCAAAAAGTTACTCGTAGCGAGTGTATAGTTTCTTGATTTATCTATTGGCTTTTCATTAATGGTGACGTTCTTTATCCGATGGAGTGCTTTTGCTGAAGGGTCAAAACTATAAGACATTCCTGATACGTGAGGAAATCCTCCTTTAAGGTTTTGATATTGAGAAACACCCTCTTCAAGCGCTTGAATAATTTGCTCCCCTGTTATGTCTAATATCACAACATGAGCGCGAAAAGGTATTTCTGTAACAATATCTTGCCTAGAAATAGGGGTCCCCGCACTGTATTGTTTATTGCCTCGAATACTTCCGCCATTTACCAAAGCAATATCTGCATCGGCATAGTGCTTAATAGTATCGACGATAAGATTAGCGAAAGGATTTTCTTGGCTTCTTACCGCATTTCGCATTGTCGAAATATCCGTACCCCATTGCCCTATTTGGATATTTAGCAGTCGGTTTAAGCGAGCTTTGTATGAACTTAGCTGGTCGCTCACCCGAACATCAGCTGGTATATCTTCAAGCGGCTGCTCTAGATAAGAAATGGCTTCCCAATCCGAATCATGTTCAAAGCTTGCCACTATTGCCGTCCCCTGTCGGGTAAGTACCATACTGTTTGGGTGACGTGTGGTCTCAAGCAAAACATCTTCATCAAGCCGACTATCAGTTATAAATGCCACATCGATAACACCCTTATTTAACAAGGGCCTGACAAAAGTAAATGGGTAGGAATAATGCAGAAGAACCATATCCGCGCCTTGCTGTCGCAACCGCTTAGACTCCTCTATAATGATATTCTGAGGCGGCGTGATAGATATATCAGACAGCTGATATTCTTCAATTACTCGTTGGTGCAACACAGAAATTACACCTAGGGAAACCTGCTCTTTTTCAATAATAACAGATTTACTTAAACCATCTGGAGGATACTCAACCCGATTATCTATAACGTTACTTGATACCAGAGGGAAAGCGGCCTCATAAGAACGTAACGACAACTCATCTTCGTAAAAACTGAACTCTCTTTTCGTGACTCCCATCACATCGGGTTCGAGCGTGTTTAAAATATCTATTATATGAGAGCCACGATCAAAAGATGAAAGAGCACTAGGGCCAATTGAACCGCCACCGAATACAAAGAATACCGTATCGTTATTTTGCCGTTCTCTTGAAACCAGTGTTTGAAGGTTGGCGTATTGACCTGTTCGAGGATCACCAATATTGGGCATATCGGCAGTAAGTACAAGCGTTACTCTTTTGGGCTCTGCCTGACTCTGATTTTCAGATACCGCGTAGCCCGCTCGAAATAAAAGCGACAAACTTACTAAAAACACGAGCCATTGCATTCTTTGCATAGCAACACAAAATAAAACATTGTTAATATTATTAACAAGTATAGCAATGATTAAGTCAATGCAACCTTGGACTAAGTGACGCTGAAATACTGATTTGTTTACTGGCTAGATGTGAAATCTTTGCCCTAAAGGCAAGAAACATTTATCGAACGTTAGAATGGCAGAGCACTCTTGTCCCTTTGTAACCAAAGCTGCTTGGCTTGAGACAAGGCTTCTGCCACATCACAATTTTGAAGAAGTACTAGGTAACTGCAAAGCGTACTTAAAATAGCCTGTTCACCGTAAAGGCTGTTTGTTTTACCCGCCCACACGTCCAGCATGTCATTAACATTCATGTCTTTGTCTTTAAGGGCCCATTTATCGGCCAGAACGGGCATGCTCACTTCCTTGGTTTCACCGTTTCTGGTAATGAAAAGCTCGGTTTCTCGTTCTCCGTTAACCTCGGGGTCGCCACCATCGCCGCGAAAACAAAGGGCGTTTATCGACGGGTAATTTTCATTAACGCGACAATGCTTATGGTCAAGGTGCATGTGGTAAACCCCCTGCACACAAAACTCTGCGCCAGTGGGGTTCAATAGTCTGGCTAGGGTGTTGGCACAAGAGCGTAGCCCAAACACTTCGCGCAGCTTAATAATGGTATCAAGCGCGGGCAGTAAATAAGATAGGTCGAGATAAGTTACGCCTTTATCAGCAAGCTGCTGGTTTGCCTCAGCGATACTGGTGACCTCAACAAGGCCTAACTTGGGTAGCGCAATGCTTGCATAAAGACGCCCTGAACCCGGCTCATGGGCACCGTGAAGCATAATGGAATAGCCGTTTTTGGCCAGTACGGCTACCGCCAGTAAGTACCAAGGAAGCTGGCGACGTTTTCCTGCATAACACCCAATATCTAACGTTGGGGTAAGTGTCTTAACCTCTGGTTCAATCAGTTCTCGGCATGCATCGACAAAACCAATCACTTCTTCTGGTGTTTCTTCACGGGTGCGAAGTAACATAAGAAATGCGCCCCGTTGATCGCCGGTCACTTCATTGGCCAATACCATTTTCATGGCATGATAAGCTTCATCACGGGTAAGGCTGCGCCCCCCTTTTTGACCCTTACCAATAATTTTTATGTATTCGCTAAATGGTTGCTGCATGCTCGGATGAATGTAGTAGAAGTGTATTTACCGGTTGTCGAGACTCTACCACCTTTCCAAATATAAGTAACGTGGGCCCAGTTAAATTTGCAGCCTTTACTTTGCCATGAATATTAGCAAGCTCGCCAGTAATTACGCGCTGTTGAGGCGATGTAGCATTTTCAATTGCTGCTACCGGCCACGAACATGGAACCTTGTGCTGCATTAAACCTTTGCAAAGCCCCTCAAGGCGACTTAGCCCCATATAAACCACCATGGTTTGCTTTAATACATTCTGCGCCATCGGCGCCATGTCAGGCCATTGTTCTGCATCTTTAAAATGTGCAGTCATAAAACTCACCGATTGGGCACAGCGCCTGTCGGTTAGAGGGATACCCGTATAGGCAGACACGCCCGATGCTGCTGTAATACCAGGGACAATAGCAAAAGGAACATTAGCTTTTGTTAGCGCATCGGTTTCTTCGCAAGTTCTCGCAAACAAGGCTGGGTCACCACCTTTTAGTCGCACTACGGTATGACCCAAACTGGCAAGTTCAACCACCCGCTTGCAAATAGCGTCTTGGGTAAAACTATGCTTCTTACAGCGCTTTCCTACGTACTCTTTCGCTACACTAGATGGAATGAGCGAAAGAATATCTTCGCTTACAAGTGCGTCAAACAATACCACGTCAGCTTGCTGTAAAAGGCGAAGCGCTTTTAAGGTAAGTAGCTCTGCATCGCCAGGTCCTGCGCCTACTATAAATACTTGGCCCTGCTTCTGACGCTCATCGCCAAGGTTTGTTGTATTCAGCCACTTGTTTAGGTACGTATACTTAGCTAAAGATTTTAGATTGTCATTATGCTTACGAGTGGTCGAAGTCTTAGTCGAAGTTGCATCGCGATAAAAAAGATTAAACAGAGGTTTCTGCTGTTTGAATAAGGTGCGCAAAAACGGTAAAGACCAACTAGGTGCAATTGACATAATTTAACGCTCCTAAACAGATTGGGTTTCTATAACTAAATGCTTGTCTATAAGCTCAGACAAGGCGGGCTTGCAAGAACCACAGTTCGTGCCGCATTTTAACTGCTTACCAAGTTCGGTTACCGATGAACAGCCTTTGGTGATGACATCTGTAATCGTCTTTTCACGCACTTCAAAACAGCTACAAACTACATCGCCATTTAAAAATGCTTCATCCGCTTGGCCTCGCAATAAATTGCGTTGTGACTCAGTGGAAATCGCCGTATTTAATAGGCTGGCAAGCCACGCATTTGGTACTGACCAAGTGCTTTGTGTGTGTGCCTCCGCTTGAGCCAAGCCTGTTTTTTCTGGCTCATCACCTAAAAATGCGGCGAAGCACAGTAGGTCATCGACAAGCGCAAGGCATACTGAAAAAGTGTGATGGTGAAACTGTAATAGCACCGCGCTTTGCGGTAACTGTGGTATCAAGCTTTGAGTAAATTCACGACGGCTTTTGTTCGAAGCTACGTTTAACACCGATAGTGCTTCTTCAGGACTTCTTCCTTTTGATGTAGCGCCTTCGGCCTCAAGCGGTGTTTTGTTCCAGTAATCACATACTTTCTTTAGCGTATCGTGATTATCAATGCTGGGATTATCAATACTGGGGTTATCAATGTTGCTTTCTGAGTCATGTGACGAATGTATTTTTGATGATAAAAAGAGTTTTCCATACGTAGCGTAACGTACAGGTGCAATAGCCACTGCAGCGTGTTTTAGTTCGGGCTGCCCTGAAATTGGGTCTACCGCGCTCGCGTAAAGTGCACCTAGCTTACTGTGAGAACCCCATTGCGCCGACCAGTGTATGGGTATAAACACTTCTTTTTTGCGCATGTCCGCGTCTGTTTTTACCGGATAGATAACTGGGGCGTCTTGACACACCGCACTTGTCAGAGAAACGAGGTCATTATTTGCAACACCCAATTCAGCGGCGTCTTTAGGGTTTATGTAGACAGGGGCGCTCGGCATATGGGCAAGTAACTTTGCAGCTTTCCCCGTGCGCGTCATGGTATGCCATTGATCTCGAGCTCGACCGCTGTTAACGACAAAAGGGTAAGCGTCTGACGTAACCTGCAATGGGGCTTTATAGGTTACGGGAATGAGTTTAGCCTTACCGCTAGACGTCGAAAACTGCTTATCTTCAAAAGGACGCTTACTGATAAGGTTAGGCTTAGTGTTTGCGTTAAGCTTGGTACCAGATGAGGGAATATTCAAAACCTCGCTCTGAAAAGGCCATTGGATAGGTGATAGAGCGTTGTACTGAGCTTCATTTAGACTTTGCAAAGGTGATAAATCTAACTGGCGTTTGCCATTATTGTGATAGCCAGTTAAGCCAGCGTATTCACAGAATATTTGCGACGGATGAGTAAAGCTAAATGCCTCGCCAAAACCCATTTTAGCCGCCACGTCGCATAGTATTTGCCAATCGTGTTTTGCACTACCAGGCGGGGGCAATATGCCGCGCTGACGTGAAATACGGCGCTCTGAGTTCGTCACTGTGCCGTCTTTTTCCGACCACCCCGTGGCAGGAAGGGCAATGTGGGCGTAGTTGAGCGTATCATTCGATTCAACAATATCAGACACTACAACCATCTCGCACTTTGCAAGTGCGCGCTCAACTTGGCCTCGGTTGGGCATACTCACAACAGGGTTTGTCCCCATTATCCAAACGAATTTTACCTTACCACTTTCTATTGCGTTAAAGAGGTCTACGGCTTTAAGCCCCTGCCCTTTGGGCATAACAGGGGCATTCCAATAGGTTTTAACAGCGCTGATATGCTCAGGGTTTTCAAGGTCCATATGTGCAGCTAGCATATTGGCTAACCCACCGACTTCACGCCCTCCCATGGCATTGGGCTGGCCAGTAATTGAAAACGGGCCACAACCGTCTTTGGCAATTAAATCTGTAGCCAGGTGGCAGTTGATAATAGCTTGGGCTTTGTCCACACCAGCAGAAGACTGGTTTATGCCCATAGAATAAAAAGTAATGGCACTAGATGCTTCACAGAATGCGTCGAAAAAGGCCTTAACGTTGCTTTTTTCTATATCGCATACGCTAGCCACGTTATCCAGCGTTAAGCCACTTACACTTTCAAGCGCTTCATCAAGCCCCTCGGCATAGCTCTCGACGGTGGTTCTATCTATTCTACCTTGTGCGTCTGTATAGCTAAGTAAGCCGTTAAACAGCGCCACGTCGCTTCCTGGTTTTATAGGAAGATGTAAATCGGCTATCGTACAGGTTTCAGTTTTGCGCGGGTCGACAACGATGACCTTCATATTTGGGTTCTTCAGCTTTGCCCGCTGAATACGTTGAAAAAGCACTGGATGGGCCCACGCCGTATTACTTCCCGTAATTACCAATAAATCTGTACACTCTAAGTCGGTGTAATCGCAAGGCACCACATCTTCACCGAAGGCGCGCTTATAAGCAGCTACGGCTGATGACATGCAAAGACGAGAGTTGGTATCGATATTGGCACTGCCGATATAACCTTTCATAAGCTTATTGGCAATGTAGTAGTCTTCAGTAAGAAGCTGGCCTGATACATAAAAAGCAACGGCATCCGCGCCATACAGCGCAATGGTAGATGTGATCTTATCCGCAATCACATCGGTGGCCGTGTCCCAATCCACCGATTGACCTGCTATGGTTGGGTAAAGCAAACGCCCATTTAGGTCGTTTGTTTCAAGCAGGTTTGTTCCTTTAACACACAATCTTCCATAATTGGCGGGATGCTCTGGCGTGCCTTTAACCGTGTCCAGGGTTACGGCACGCTTGCTTACGTTGCAACTGATATCTACACCACACCCTACGCCGCAGTATGGGCATGTTGTTTGTCTTAATTGTTCAGACATCATGTCGGGTTGTCGTGTAGCCATATTCATTTCATTACCTTTTTCGATATCGAAGTAGTTGAATGCGTTTTTGCAAGAAGGCTCTATTTATGTAGGCACTCAAACAGGGTCTGCTTGCTTAAACGCCTACAAAAACCTTCTCGCCCTCGACCTTCACAGGGTAAACCGTTACGGATACATCATCGTGTTCTTTACACAATCCTGTTTCTAAAAAGTAATGCTCTTTGTACAAGGGCGAAGCGACAACTGGCGCACCGCCTATAGACCCCAAAAGCCCGCGATAAAGCACATTTGCTTTACCAATAGGGTCGTAGTTACTAATGGCAAAAACCTGAGTTTCGCCCTTTATTTTCAAGCAGAAAATGGCCACTTGCTGTGAGTCAACAAGGGCGCAAACGCCACTGTTTGTCACTAGGTCCTTCGTCTCACAAACAAGGTGCCATTGCACTGCCTGTTCCGACGCTATTACGTTTTGCGCAGCTGTCATAATTTGTATCTCCTAACAAGGTTGATAAGCCAGTGGCTACACCATTAAGTCTATGGACTACACCATAGAGACGGGAATAAACTGATCTTTCCCCGCTACTTTTTCAGCTTCAGTAGCTGGACGAACCTGCCCTCGCTCTGAAACAAACTGAATATTGGTGTCGCTGGCATTACTGTTTACAAATTGACGGAAACGCTTACGAGATTCAGGATCTTCAATCGTGGTTTTCCACTCACATTGATAAGCGTCGACTACAGCATCCATCTGTGCTTCAAGCTCTTCATTAATGCCAAGTGCATCGTTAATCACAACATCTTGCAGATAAGCTAACCCACCTTCTAGGTTGTCCATCCACACCGATGTACGCTGTAGGCGGTCGGCCGTTTTCACATAAAACATCAGCACGCGGTCGATGTATTTAATTAGCGTTTCCGTATCTAGGTCGGTGGCGAACAAGTCTGCATGTCGTGGCTTCATACCGCCATTTCCGCACACATAAAGGTTCCAGCCTTGCTCGGTAGCGATAACACCAATGTCTTTGCTTTGAGCCTCTGCGCACTCACGGGTACAACCCGATACGGCAAACTTGATTTTGTGCGGTGCACGTAGGCCTTTGTAACGATTCTCTAAATCAATCGCAGTGCCAACAGAATCCTGAACACCGTAGCGACACCAGGTGCTGCCCACACACGATTTCACAGTACGCAGTGCCTTCGCGTAGGCATGGCCGGTTTCAAAACCACCAGCGACCAGTTTTTCCCAGATATCAGGTAAGTGCTCTACGCGCGCGCCAAATAAATCAATGCGCTGACCACCAGTGATTTTGGTGTAAAGGTTGTATTCTTTCGCCACTTCTCCTAACAAAATAAGCTTCTCGGGTGTAATTTCTCCGCCAGGAACGCGAGGCACTACAGAATAGGTACCGTCTTTTTGCATGTTGCCAAGATAGATGTCGTTGGTGTCTTGCAGGGGTAGGTGTGAAGCTTTTAGGATGTAGTCGTTGTAGACTGATGCCAGAATAGAACCCACAGCAGGCTTACAAATTTCACAACCTAAACCTTCACCATGCTGTTCAAGTAGCTCGTCGAAGGTGCGAATGCCGTTAACCTTAACAATGTGAAACAGCTCTTGTCGGGTGTAATTGAAGTGCTCGCAAATCGCTTTTGATACTTCAACACCGCGCTTTTCAAGCTCGCTATCCACTACATTTTTAAGCAACGCAGCACATCCACCACAACCAGTACTGGCTTTAGTTTCACCTTTTACATCGCCAACGCTGCAACAGCCACCTTCAATAGCTGAGACAATGTCGCCTTTCGTTACATTTAGGCACGAGCATATAGACGCGGTGTCTGGCAGTGCATCGGCACCTAATGCTGGTGCGGCATCGGATGATGGCAGAATTAGGCTCTCTGGGTGTTCAGGCAATTCGATGTTGTTAAGCGCATATTGTAATAGCGTATCGTAGTCGCTGGTATCGCCAACGAGTACGGCACCAAGCACGAGCTTTTGCTCGCTATCTACTACCAGCTTTTTATACACGCCTTCAGGCTGATTTAAGTAGGTGTAGCTAAGGGCACCTTCTGTACGTTCATGTGCATCGCCAATAGAACCCACTTCTACGCCCATTAGTTTGAGTTTGGTACTCATGTCTGCACCAGCGAACTCGGCATCGCCACCTGTTATATGACTTACTGCCGTGCGCGCCATGGTATAACCAGGTGCAACCAAGCCAAAGATTTTGTTTTCCCAGAGCGCACATTCGCCCACTGCGTAAATATTAGGGTCAGAGGTCAGGCAGTGATTATCAATGACAATACCGCCGCGTTCACCAAGTGTTAGCGCTGATTTTCTGCCGAGCTGATCGGAAGGTCGAATACCGGCAGAGAATAAAATCATGTCAGTTTCTAACGCAGTGCCGTCTGCAAACACCATTTTATAGCGGCAGGTATCGCCAGCTTCGATAGTTTGGGTTGCTTTTTGGGTATGAACGGTTACGCCTAAATCTTCAATTTTGTCTTTAAGTACGGCACCACCGGCTTGGTCTAGCTGCACCGCCATAAGCTGTGGTGCGAATTCAACAACGTGAGTATCTAGCCCAGCTTGCTTTAAGGCATTCGCTGCTTCTAAACCTAGAAGACCGCCACCAACGACAACGCCTACTTTGCTCACCGCTGCTGACGCTTCAATAGCGAGTAGATCGTCTATGGTGCGGTACACTAAGCAGTGCTCTTGGTCGTTCCCGGGAATGGGGGGCACGAATGGATAAGAACCAGTGGCAAGAACCAGTTTATCGTAGCTAAACACCTGCCCTTCTGAAGTCGTGACTTTATTATTATCACGGTCAATATCGGTCACTAAGGCATTGGTGACTACGTTTACCCCCCATTCAGCGTATTGAGCGGGCGTGGTAAGCGCTAGGTCATCAGCACTAGCGCCACTAAAAAATGATGACAGATAAACGCGATCGTATGCGAGGCGAGACTCGCCGCATAAAACGGTTATTTCTACATTGGCATCGCTTTGGTGAAGCTGCTCTACAAAATGATGCCCCACCATGCCGTTGCCTACGACGACAATTTGCGTTTTTGAGTCCAATGAAGTCATGATATTCCCCTTTTTTCGGGACAAAAAAAAGCCCGCTTCAACTTTCGTTGATGCGGGCTTCGTTGCCTATTTTGCTAGTACTGACACTTAAGATCAGCATGCTCTAGCTAACACATTTTACGGAGTGTTATAAATCACACAATTTTCAGCGATTGACACAAATCACCAAAACACACTTTACGCTTATAGCTATCCAAGTTCAGTGCCAAAATCGTAATCTATTGTTTTTATTTGATTTACTACAAAATAGGCATTATTCAGACTTCAAAACTGCACCAAACAAACGCAAACCTGTGTTCACTTGGTGCATTAAGAACTATCAAATAAATTAGGCCAGTTTATCCGTTGCTACGCGGTAGCGAGGGTCTTCGACTACGTTAATTTCAACAAATTTGTCGGCCTTGCGAAGCAGTGAACGACACTCATCGCTAATATGGCGAATGTGTAGCTTCTTACCTTGCTCTTCATATTTATCTGCAAGGGTATCTAGTGCGTCGATACCTGATGAATCCCAGATACGAGAGTCTTTAAAATCGATAACTACATCTTCTGGGTCGTTAGCGATATCAAACAAGTCTTTGAAATGCGATACCGAGCCAAAGAAAAGCGGACCGTCTAGCTCGTAGACTTTCCAGCCGTCGTTATCAATGTGCGACTTCGCTTCTATATGACGGGCGTGTTTCCATGCAAACACAAGGGCAGAAACGATAACACCGACAACCACCGCAATAGCAAGATCAGCAATAACGGTAACGCCTGTCACTAGAAATAGTACAAAGGCATCTTCTTTGTTTACGCCGCGAATAATTCTGAATGACGCCCACTCGAAGGTAGCAATAACCACCACGAACATAACGCCAACAAGGGCAGCGAGAGGAATCATTTCAATTAGCGGAGCTGCAAATAGAATGAAGCCTAATAATACAACCGCCGCGGTGATACCAGACAAACGGCCACGGCCACCAGAGTTAATATTAATCATACTTTGACCAATCATGGCGCAACCGCCCATACCGCCAAAGAAACCGTTAACGGTATTTGCAACGCCCTGGCCAACACACTCTTTATTACCGCGACCACGGGTATCGGTCATTTCATCAATTAATGAAAGCGTAAGAAGCGATTCAATAAGACCCACCAAGCAAAGAATCACTGAGGTTGGTAGTACTATCATGAACGTTTCCCAAGTGAACGGCACCATAGGAATAGCGAAGCTAGGAAGTTCGCCAGCAAGCGTTGCAGTGTCACGCTGGTCAGCCGGAAGCAAGTCACGAACAAAGTCGATTACCGTACGTGCTTCTAAGTCGAGGACGTGTACTAATGCGGTTACCGTAACAATCGCTACTAGCGATGCAGGAACAGCTTTGGTTAGCTTAGGCAGTAAATAGATAATGGCCATGGTTAACGCCACTAGTCCTAGCATCCAGTATAGCAGCGTACCTTCCATCCACTGCAGTTCTCCAGCAGCGTTAGTAACTTTAAACTGGCCTAGCTGAGCTAAGAAAATAACGATTGCAAGACCGTTTACAAAGCCAAGCATTACCGGATATGGCACTAAACGAATAAACTTACCGAGCTTGAATATACCGCACATAATTTGCAGTAAGCCGGCTAAAATAACCGCGGCGAATAGATATTGCACACCGTGCTGGGCAACCAGTGCCACCATTACAACGGCCATGGCGCCGGTAGCACCAGAAATCATTCCAGGGCGACCGCCAATAGCAGACGTAATCAAACCCATCATAAAGGCCGCGTATAGACCTATCATTGGTTCTACGCCGGCTACAAATGCAAATGCAACGGCTTCAGGGACCAGGGCAAGTGCCACTGTAATGCCTGATAGCACGTCGTTCTTAACGTTGCTGTCTTTACTGGTAATTAAATCGAACATGTTCTCTCAGAAGCTAAGATGTTAAACACAACAACCCACCGTGGCGTAAACCGCGTGATAGCAGTACACCAAGTAAGCAGGATGATTTTTCGGCGATTCTATCACCATTGCAGCTTAAAATCTTTTAATAGATTGTTACGAGTGTATAAACACAGGTCAAAGGGCGTGGCTGAACATCTAGCAACGCAGAAGTCTCTTTACGTCTTCCACATACAGCTTCTCGGTTTAGCTTCAGGCACGCTAAATTTTTGCGCCTTTGCTGACAAGAGGCCTCTTACATGGCATCGTATTGCAGTATTTTAATAACCTAGCCCATCGGGGCGCTTAGCTCGTAGCATTAGTTCGTAGCTTTAGTTCCTATTGTTAGCTCGCTACTTTGCGCTAAGTTGCACGTGATGATAGGGCAATGATGTAAGGCATAAGTCTTAATTAACGAGGAGTTTACGTGGTACCTTATATTCTTACCATTTTGTGCGTGTTAGTAGCAGGCGCTATTCATTGGATGTCGCCAAAGGCTTATTGGAAAGCCACCATTATGTCTACCGCCGTTATCTTATTATTTTCTGTCGCCGCGCTATTTATTTTTCAGGCTTCTGGAATGCTTGTGAGCGAACATACTGGGGAAAGTGCAGACTTCTCAGGGCAAATGCTCACCATTACTACTATGATTGCCTTCTTCGGCTTCTTGATTTCTCTCTTTGTCGGTTGGTTTCTTCGCGTAGTAAGAAACTAGCTTTTGAAATTAGATCTAAGTATCTGCAGGCGGGTTGCACCACTAAAGTGCAATTCTGCTTGCGCACTCTCCTAAAGTGCCCGTCATTTTTAACTTATCAAATAGCAATTAATTTTGCTTTACACCTATAAAAGTCACGCCTGTTGCGTATTCAGCACATTACAAACCCGTCTAAGCCTTGCCTAACCACATTTTTATAAACAGGGCATAAGTGTTGCTTAATTTATTGTGCTTTAAAGCATTATTTCGCAAACAACTATCAATAAAAAAGCGAATTGCGTAAACCAACATTTAGCAGGGCCTCTTATGCTGCACGAACCTGAACAAAGCATTGCGCTTTGTAGCGATGCGACCAAACGTTTTTTGCTGGCCGCAAAACATGCAGAAATCACGGTGTTAGAACAACTTTCTAGTAACTGCCGTATTGTTATTGCGGTTCGTGAGCTTATACATGAACTGCAAAAAGAGCGCGGAGCCAGCAATATCTTTCTTGCGTCTAAAGCCGAGCGCTACCAAGTTGAGCGAATGCAGTATGTCAGTGCTAGTGAACAAGCAGAGTCAATGCTAAAAAGCCATTTGAAGTCTCTCTACTTAACTGATGAGATCACCTCTGGTAACCCGCGCCTATTAAGCAGTATTACTTTAGCCATGCAGGCGACAGACTATTTGCCACGCTTAAGAGAACAAGTCGGTAAGCAGCAGCTAACGCCACTGGAATCAACACGAGCCTACAGCCGCTTAGTGGCAAGTTTGCTTACTGTCATTTTTGAAGCAGCTGATATAGCAAGCGACCCAACCATTACCCGTTTGCTGGTTGCTTTGTTCAACTTCATGCAGGCCAAAGAGTATGCTGGGCAAGAGCGAGCGTGGGGAGCAATTGGTTTCGCAGAAACCCATTTCGACGCACGTTTATGTGAAAAGCTTACTGCGCTTCAGCACGCCCAAGAACATCACTTTAATATATTCTGTGAGTTTAGCTGTAAGCCGCATAAAGAGGCATTCGAAGCATTAAATAAAAGCCCTGCCGCAATAGATATTACACAGCTTAGAAATATGATCGCGCAGCTTGGAGACGGCAGCCCGATTGCCGGTGAAGTATCAGAAGTTTGGTTCGATGTCGCAACTCGTCGTATAGATGCAATGCAGGGTATCGAGGTAGCACTGACCGAAGCCTTAACACAGCAAGCTAATAGTAAAGTAGCCAATGCAAAAAATGAAATGGCCAATCATCAACAGTTGCTCACGCGCTTCAATGATGAACACGCCACTGATGGCTCACCGCTCACTTTATTGTTCGATCAAAGCATGCCAGGCCTTGCGGAAGACACTAAAGAAGACGAAATCAAAACACTATCACTTAACGAGCAAACGAAGACTTTATCAGCTCACCGCTCTTTTTATGATTTACTGCGTTCACAAGCCCAACACATAGAAGATATGGGTCGGGAGCTCGAAGAGGCTAAACGTGCAATACACGAACAAAAACTGATTGGGCGAGCAAAACTAGTAGTAATGGATCAATTCGGATTAAGCGAGAACAACGCGTATCGCCGACTGCAAAAACAGGCCATGAGCGAAAATACGACCATAGCGGCTATTGCCACTAAGATAGTTGATATTACTACAAAAAATTCTTTGAGAAAGTAGCTAAACCTATTTTAACTTTTGTTCGCGCAGCTTCAGCAAAGGCCACACGTCAAGCCAATTCTTAGATGCGACTCGCTTACTAAAAACATCAGGTCTTGGATATTGGGGGTTAATACTTATGGTGCCGGCGAAGTTTGCAACTAGGCCAAATGGTGCAAGTACGTCTAAATCATCATTCGCTAATAAGCGAATTGCTACGCATGTCTCGCGCTCTATCCAATATGAAATGGATTCGTGACTGCTTTTATAGGGAGGGTGCCCGTGAGCTAAGTGCATACGTGCTTGGTTTTTCACCTGCCAATTAGCTTGGGGCATTATTTGGGTTAACTGGCGTTCAATGGCTTTTTCTTGGGTTTTTATTTCTGATTTAGCAGCTGCAGTTATTAGTGAGTGTTCTTGTTGTTGAAATGCTGGTTCTGTTGAAGTCTGGGCTATTGCAACACTCTGAGATACTGTGATTTCATCGCTAAAGTAAATCACATCAATATCGTTAAGCGGCGTTGGTTTAGCCCTTTCATGTAATTCATCCCAAATTGCATTTCGTACAAACCCTGCACCTATGAAGCACTGCGGTAAATCAAGCGACCGCAAGGCATGAAGGCAATCCATTCTGAAAGGATCCCGCTTGATAATATCACCAAGCCGTTTGAGATCTTGCACGCTTAACCTTTGTCTTTAATACGCAGCTTTCGCTTCCACTTAATCACGTAAAAGCAAAATGCCGCCATGCTTCCGCCAGCAAACCAGCCTGCGATAATATCACTAGGCCAGTGCACACCCAGTAGGACACGGCTAAGGCCAATGCAAAATACCAGCAGAGTAGTCGCAAGGTATATCCACACTCGTACCTTCGCACTTTGCGTTAAATGTCTGAGCAAATGAGCTACATAAAAATAAACCATGATAACGTACGTGTGTGCGAGAGTGCGTGCTTGTATGTGTGTGTGTGTGTGTGTATGTGTGTGTGTGTGTGTGTTTGTGTGTGTGTTT
>JAXHTT010000094.1:0-15152 GCA_034190055.1 Pseudomonadota bacterium
CAAGTGACCGCACATCAAACAGGAAGAGGTAGGTTCCATATTGTCACACTTAGACAGTGACTTCAGCCAATGAGTGTTTATTGCTAGAATGGCATGAAAAAGCAATTACTATTGCAGGTAACAGCCACAAAATTCATTTGTTATATGTTGCTTACCCACAAACTAACGTAGAGCCTTATGGACTATTTTTGGAAAGAGACTTTACCGAAGAGGTGAGAGAGCAAGCAGAGAGACAGTTAAAGGATGTTGCCGCAAAACACGATATACCTTACAGCCATATAAACGTAGAAATAGGCTCGCCGGCGGATGAAATTCATCACATGGCCGAAAAGATTAATGCGGACCTGATTGTTGTGGGTACCCATGGTCAAAGTGGGCTTCGTTTACTGCTAGGCTCAACAGCAAATGCGGTTTTACATGGTGTGAAAACTGACGTACTAGCCGTAAAAGTGTAAATAAAAATAAGATCGGTTACCTTTAAAACGCTTTAATAATCAAAATACATGGCGTAATTTAAATGTAATGAATTTCGTTTAGCGTTCTAGCATGCAGGAAGTCAATTTGTAATTAATTAATATGATAACAAAGCGTACTGGAATCTTACGTGTAGTTTATGCCACTTATTTTTCAATGAAAGGGCTTCGCGCAGCATTTTTGAGTGAAGCTGCGTTTAGGCAAGAGGTTTTCGCACTAGCAATTCTAATACCCATAGCATTTTGGGTAGATGTAGCCAGTACTGAGAGGATCTTGCTGGTCATATCTTTGCTCATTGTTTTGATCACAGAGTTACTCAACACGGCTATTGAAAACTATGTGATCATGTGAGCACTGACATTCATTTACTAATAGGACGTGCAAAAGATATTGGCTCGGCAGCCGTATTCATCAGCCTCGCATTAGCGCTTTTTACGTGGCTTAGTATTCTTTTTTAGCGTGCATTTCCAATGATTAGCAAAGAAAAAAGCCCAATTAAAGGGCTTTAACTTTTTGGTCACAACACTCCAAAACTAAGGTGCGAATGGTGCTATCTAAATTCTTTATATGAGAATAGTGCAGTGAAGTTTCGCCACCCTTATTGATATCTTTAATAGTGAATACCACATCGTCGTCACGAGAAGTAACACAGATACGTACATAGTCGTCTGACTGTGCTAGAGGGACATGAAGATACAATGGCTCGTTGTTAGATTTTAAATAATCAATCGCAGCTTCCTGCGACTTAAAGGGGTCTTGCTTCTCTGGTTGAACTTTCCATGAAGAGGAAGGAACGACCAATTCTGCGAGTAATTTTCCATGCTTAGTATCGATACCGCTACTCATATATAACTCCTTTACTTTAGGTGCTCTATCTACTTTGGTTAAACGCACTGTAGGAAAAGCATGCTACCAAATAGCGTGAACAACTTTATGATGTAATATAAATACGCACGCTTTACGAATTCAGATTG
The DNA here is from genome assembly GCA_034190055.1 of Pseudomonadota bacterium. Lineage (GTDB taxonomy): Bacteria > Pseudomonadota > Gammaproteobacteria > Enterobacterales > Alteromonadaceae > Alteromonas. Next base: position 1,449 of record JAXHTT010000094.1, read on the forward strand.
GTATAGAAGAAAAGAGAGTAGGTGATCAAGAAAATAATAGCAGTAATGGTTATGCGTAACCTTTTATGATACATATCTTTGTGTAATACTGCTTTATCGTTTTCTCTTTGCCGATAATTTAGCCATGCCACCACGCTTAACGTTTGCTTGCTTTGTATAATGGCCAGGCATTTCCGGTGATTGCCAACCTCCAGCTAGCTGAAGTTCAGGCAAAGACGCTCCATCTTCTGCAAGAGAAACAGCGCCACCAACACGACCACTATGTGGTGTAATGTTTTCACTTATACCTGCGCGATGTGCAATACGTTGCCAAATTCTATAAACGCTTGAGTAGTTGAGTACATTTGCTTTATGGCTTGGTGTGTTTTCGTCGAAAGGCAAAAGTGCTGTTTTATGGTTAGTGAGGCGCCTAAACAAAATCCCCTTATGTAAACCGCGTAAATCTGAAGGCAGCCGTTGTTGTTTAGTCTTTGGGTCAATATTAGCTTCATTGATATATTCTTGAACCATAGAAATAGTGCTAGAGGATACGTAACGATATTGACCCTGGCCGGATTGGTCACTTTTTGATGAGACAACAAGTAAGGTGTTATTTCGAGCCGATATATCCTCAACGCAAACGCGCACTAACTCATCGGCACGTAGTAGAGCGTCAAACATTAAATTAATAATAGCCAGGTCGCGAAGTTCTAGCAATGAATCTGGAATTATTGCGTTGTTAATCTGTTCGACCATATCTATGGTAAGAGGAACAGCTTGTTTATGTGACAGCCGATATTTTCTATTTTCAATTAACGACAGCCGAATAAAGTCTCTTAAATACGCCGACCGAATGATGGGGTTCGGCAACTTTGCGACACCGAGGAATTTACTAAGTGCCGATAGTCGACGCTTAATAGTTCTGTAGGCTAGGGGAGAACGACACAGTTCTTCCACATAATGCTTTATACAGGTCTCATTATGTTCAAAGTCGTTTTTGAAACCATCGAAACCGTGCTGCCTACAAAAGAGTGCAAACTCATTATAGTCGCTAATATATGCACGCTGAGTGTTGTAAGGAAGTTTGGTGAAAATATCCTGATAGTATTGCTGGTAGTCACCCCTAAAACTTTGTTCATAAGACGTCAAAGAGAGTGTTGTCGATTTTTGAGTCTTCATTGTATACGCTGAAAGTTTGGTAGAGGAATCGTTATCGTTACTTGAGCATTTAACTGGATCAGCAACTGCAGACGAATCAACGGGTTTAGCTTGTGTATCAGTGTTTTCTGTAACAACCTGTGGAATATTATTAGCATTGCCTGTAGACATTCTGCGCCCAGTTAAGTGCAAATTGTTTGGTTTAAACGACATTAAATAACTCGATAGTTACAGTATGTGAGTATTATGCTAGATTTTTAGAAATACTGTAAAGTATTGATATTTATGGATATTCACGCATGATAACTGTAATTATCATGCGTGAACTAACGTGACTAACCCGTGAGACGGATTACTTTAACTAGTCTCTTTACTACAACTTACTGTTTGACACTTTACCACACCACTGTATAAACAAACAGTTTTAAACACAGTATTTACCAAGAAACAATATAAAAAACCAAGCTTCTCTTATTGTAGTAACTTAAACACGGTTTATATGACTGTATTGTTCAATTTGCGCCCACTTATTAATCGCGCGCTACGTGAAATCTGCAAGGCAACACCCCTAATTCTGTGTCAGATTTCACGTAGGAGCGCCTGAAAAATAGACATAAAAATACCTTAATTATTGATAAGGCTATGGTCTTTGCCTTTAGGAAAATATGCTTAATGTCGTCTTGGCACTTTTTTGGAGATGATTGTATTAGCGATTGTTTTGTTCTTCAGAAACCCAATTAAGACGAAGAATAGGCGATAAGATTTTGTGAGCAGTTTTTCTTAGACTGTGCTCATCATAACCTAACAACTACTTTTAACGCGGCATTTATTAGGTGCTAAATAGAATGAATCTCTACGAAAACCTGCCATCAATACTGAAACCACAATAACTAAATTGCGTATCTTTATTTTGCAAATTACTACGTCATTATTGAACTCAAAATAATTGTATTCATAAATTTAACTCAAGCACTAAATCCAGCTATTCAATATTGCACTTGCAATGCTCTTATTAACGCTCAAAGTTGCTTCATTGTTTCAAAGGCAGGTTTTCGCGTTGAGTCTCTAAAGGCCTAGAGCTAATTATAGAATTTGTCTAAAAGCATTAAATATGAGCAGTGTCTTTAATTAGCTTTAAGATTAAACGTCAAAGACATATTTAACGCTAAATCATATAAATGATGTTTTTATATTAACGATAAACATTTAAGAAGATTCTGCAAAGATTCTTTTTTAATCCAAGTTGAAGAAAGAACCTTTAATTTAATTGCTTAACTATAGATTTTTAAAGCTCTGTTCATATTATCGATTAAACCGTTGAATAATTAAATAACGAACGGTAGGTAAGTCCTCAACCATATAATGAAGCTCTAGGTATCCTTTTTTATCTAATTTCATACTCTATTTAACATAATATACATTATGCGTAATTAAGTATATGGACGATTAGGGCGATGATGTCGCACTATTCGGATGATTTGTTGGCTGTGATTACTTACGAACTTTTTTGCGTGGCATCTATTTTTGTGCCTCGGCGTTACCGCACTTGCTTCAATTGTGTCAGTAGTTTCTATTGAAAGTTGCTATGAACTTTGGATTTAGACATGGAATTTATAAATCGTGCGCTACGTGAAATCTGTAGCACTACACCTCGCAAAATGTATTTTCATTCACGTAGCGTCACGTTAGTTTTTTGATTAATTATGGGTATAACTAACAAACAGAAAGACGCAGTCTTTGTATTTTTCTACTAGACTTTAATTTATTAAATGTGGATTTTTAGCTATTTAAAATGTTGCTGTGTTTATCTGAGTTGTAGTTAATCAGATTTAATCTGATTAACTACAAAAAGAAACTCGATCGATCATTTACGTAGATTACATGGTTTGTGGTATGCAGAGATTATATAGACTGGCTAGCTGTTTACTTTAAGCATTTTTAGCAGCATTCTTAGCAGTGATTTTGGCAGTAACAACTTACACGTTTAGTTATCATTATAAACGCGCTCAATTCGCTCAATATCGTATTCGTAATCCAATGCCAACTTTGCACGTTCGTAACTTTGCTTCGCTAACTTAGACGCCGCATCAACAAAATCTCTTTCTATGCTTGTACCTCCATCTTTAAAGCACGCTTTAATTGTTTTTAGTGACTTTTGTATTCGGATAGCAACTTCAATATTAGCAGCACCATCACGGGCAATGCTGGTGTAAGCATCGTCAAAAAGATCATTCACATTTAACGCAGGCAATGAAATGCGGTCATATTTAAACTCCTCATGCTGAGCGCTATCGTTTTGTGAGTTTTCGGTTTCAGTTTCGGATTTGGGCTTGTGCCACAACAACATAAGGCGTGTAATGCTGCTAATGGTATTTATTGCAGTACCATGGTCATTAACCGATGGGGATAATGCACGAGATGCAATTTCGGCTAGTACGATAAAGCCAAAGCGAGGATCAGCCTCAAAGGACCTGGCTTCACCTATAGTAAATGCGTCAACAATTTCATCTGATACTACCATTTTATTCGAATAAGCTATGGCACGCTCTGGTGAGACAAACTCACCGGGTAACATGGCAACATTGATAAAACCGTCGTTTTTATTAGCCCAGTGTTGCAGTTTGGCAATGTCTATAAGCTGAATATAGCCCACTTGTTTAGTATAAATGGCATGCGTCCCCTGCTCTTTTATTTGCTCTTGCGGTACTGCGCCTAAGCACGGCATATCTATTCTATTTTTAATTGCGCGTGTCGTGGCGTGCTCCACTTTTAATAACGTTGACCCCACGCGCCCTAATCGTGCAACGCTGTCTACCCACCGGATAAAAGTTAAAATAACTATCGAAAAAGCCAGACAGGTTAGACAAAATAAAATGAAAAGCCCGGCTTCATCGAAAAAAGCTTGAGTCATTGCAGTAAGCGCTACAGCACTATAGATAAATGCGCCTATGAAAACTGACAGTGCATTTTGTGATACATCATCGGATATTATAAGGCTTAGAGAACGCGGCGTTGACGACTGACTGGCCGAAGCATAAGCATTGACCATGGTACCTGCAGAAAACGTGGCGATCACCATCATGCTAGATGCCATTATTGAAAGCAGTGTTTCAACCGATTCGGGTTTTATTTCAGGAATATGCTCAGCCAATGAAGTCCCGTCTGCTACTTTAGCGACGAATACAGCAAAGATTGAGAGCAAACAAAAGCCAAGAGGTTTTACCCAAAGCTTTTCTTTTACACTGTATAAAAGGAAACGCAGTCTATCTACGGTAATCGGTGCTTCCACATTCTTCTCTTTTTATTAACTTTATTTCACTTAATACGGCAGTTAGGTGTTTTCTGATTTGTCCCAACTCAATTAGCAGGATCCGCCTTAGCATAAAACCACATTGATAATGATAATCAATATCATTAAAATTGGTTAAAACGGTTTTAAGGTTATCAATATGGACGCTACAAAAATTCTTATCATTGAAGATGATATTACTCTTAATAAACAAATCGCTGCCTTGCTAAAAGACCGAGGCTTCGACGTACATCAATGCCATGATGGCAATCAAGGTCTGGTGACTGCACTTCGTGAAAGGTTCGACCTTATTCTTTTAGATGTATTGCTTCCTAACCTAAATGGTTTTTCGCTGTTAAGCCAACTTCGCAAACGGAAACAAACTCCTGTCATCATGGTTACTGCATGTGGTGCCGAACAAGAGCGTATAAAAGGCTATAGTAACGGTGCAGATGACTACATGCCAAAGCCGTTTAGTTTTGTGGAAATGATGCTTCGTATTGAAGCATTATTGCGTCGCTCTCTAAATGTAAAATCAAATGAAGTAACGAGAAACTCGATCGTCGTTGACGAAATAACACTTGACCGAAGAAACCTGAAGGCCAATTTTGCTGGTAAAGCACTAGATTTAACGTCGACTCAGTTTAAGCTTCTGTGGGTTCTGCTTGAAAATCAGAATGAGGTTTTAAGCAAACCATTACTTTATCAAACTGTTCTGGAAAGAAGTTTCAGCCGGTACGACCGAAGCTTAGATATGCACATGTCCCGAGTGCGAAAGAAACTTATCGAAGCTGGAATGTCCCCTACTCGTCTAGCAACCCAGCACGGCAAAGGCTACTTATTCTCATGAAAAAAGTGTTATTGAGAAAGCTATTGGTCACTATAGCTTTAGGGACGGTTATTCTTATTTGGGTTATTGATTGGTTGTCAGCACATACAGAAACAACAATGAGTCACCTATCAGTAGAGCATCAGCGTGAACTCGTTGAATATGGCAAAGAGGCTGATTTAATTTACCGAAAAGAAGGTGAATTGGGTTTATCGAACTGGCTTCATGAATTTCAAGATAAAGAAAAAACATGGGCAGCAGTAGTAAAGTCAAACATTCAACCTATTGCGGGAAGCGTCATTCCTCAAAAGTACATTGATGAATTTAGAATAGGCCGCAGCGTGGAATGGAAAATTCACCTCTACTTTGAATATAACCCTATCATGGAGGTTCCTTTCTTAGATGAGAAATCACATCTATTAATCCAATTACCCCAGCGAATGAGACCGGGTGTTTATCTCACCTTTGTGGATATTTTGCTCAAGGTCGCACTGCCTTTTGTCGTTCTGTGTGTAGTGAGTTTAGTGCTTTACAGGCACGTAATGGTGCCATTAAGAAAGTTAGAGCATGCCACGAAAGCTTTCAGTCAAGGGCAGTTTGATGTGCGCGTTAGTAAATCATTTAGCAATAGAAGCGATGAGCTCTTCAACTTATCCGTAACATTTGACGGCATGGCCACACGAATTGGAAAATTAATTTACAACCAGAGAGAACTTTTATCCGATCTGTCTCATGAATTAAGAACCCCGCTAACGCGTATGGATATGGCCATCGATACTATTGAAAATGGTATCAATGACAGTGATACGTTAACTCGGCTTCGCTACGAATCCAACAATATGCGGGCATTAGTCGAAGATACATTGACACTTGCTTGGCTTAACAATGAATCGCCTGTACTTAACACCGAGACTTTTGACCTTGCTGAATTGATTCAGGTTATTTGCGACGATGCAGCTTTCGAGTATTCCGAAACAAGACTAAATGTCGAATTACCTAACAACGCGGTAATTGATAAGAGTAGTCAACAAGCCCTCGGCCAAGCGATAGAGAACATTATCCGGAATGCGCTTAAATATACGCCAGAGCATAGCGGTGTTGTTGTAACGCTAAAGCAAAATGAAGATGTCTATATGCTTTCCGTCCTGGACTTTGGAGATGGTGTTCCAGAAAGCATGCTTAGCGATATTTTCAAGCCTTTTTTTAGAGTAGATAAGTCTCATGGCCTTCATGTTGTTGGGCAAAAACGGGGAGGGTTTGGTTTAGGACTGGCGCTAGCGCAGCGGCAAATAACCGCTGTTGGAGGAAAAATTAAAGCGTTTAATCACTTGATAGCTGACTCAGCAGGCGTTGGAGGTTTACAAATTGATATAACGCTACCGAAAAGGTAGCGTTATACAAACGTTATATTCAAGGCTTCAAAGGAACGGCAGAAACATGGGGCTTTGACGCTTTACTACTCTTAGCCTTATATTCATGCCAAGGTAATACTAGATAGTGACAGGCCGTTAAAACAACTATCATGGCTACCAAAGTATATGTCATTGTAAGCTGTTGCAGCCCCACGAGCATTAACCCCCATCCAATTAATATCCATTGTAAAACATATAGTGCAGTGACGTTTTTACCCCAGAAAGCAAATAGCGTAACCACATAGTTTTGCTTAAAGCGTTCAACGAGTATGTGAGTGGTGTAAATAAAAAGCATCACGATACCTGTCATTAAAAGAACAATACCAGGACCGCTTCTTAGGTTTGTTACAATGTGATATGCAGGGTTAGTGAGCGTGAGTCCTGTACCGAGGATTACACAAACTACGCCTAATTTAAGGCACCAAACAAAGTTTAACGTGCCTTTATTTTGTTGCTTTAAGAAGCGACCAAATGCCATACCAGCAATTGGGTATGCCGCCCAAGGAAAAATAGGAAACATAACTCCCGCTTCTTCGTTTCCTACAAAAAGCTTCAAAAATTCATTGAGTATAGGTAATGACGTGTACTTATCCCAGACGCTGTGTGATAAAAACGCAATGGCAATAGCCGTGCCGATCCAAATAGAGATTTTATTGGTTGCATGTTTCAATCCTGTACAAAGGAGTAGCGCTATACCTGCGAATTGAAAGACATCACCAATTAAAAATTCACTCAGCGGAGTGTGTGGAGCAACATCTTGGTACGTGACGAGCCCAATTTTAATCGAAAGCCACATGGGAATGGTTCCGCGAATAAAATTTAGTGCGTAACCTAATACAAACAGCGATATTGCTCGTTTGATATCCGCTTTCAGTGTCGATGATGGAGATAGGCCAACAAAAATCCCCATGATAAAGACGAACATTGATGCTGCTAGCCAACCCAATGCGAATTTTACCGTGGCTCCAAATGCACTAAACCGCACTTCAGGTAAGCCATAAAAGTCTAATACATGGATTATAACCATGAGTAAAACAGCAACACCTTTTGCTACGTCAAAAGTTTTCTGCCTGTTAATACTTGGCGTGCCAAAGTGACTAGGTAAATAAAATAGTTTCATAGTTTTCACTTGTTTTTATTTTGTCTTTTAAATGTTTGATGTTGCTATTCTTTGCTCTTTTCATCTTTCTCAGAAAACTTTATACCCAACCAAAATAACAGGCAGGCAAAAGCAAAAGAGACGAAGGAAATTGAAAAAGGCCCGGTGTAGCCATTATTTAGAAATTGGATTATTGCTTGGTTATGGCCAAGTGCCTCAATAAGGGATAAAAGTGCAAGAATGAGACCGCTTGCCAGTGCTGTTCGGCTTATCGCTAAATGTACATGCTTAGTGAAAAACGCACCTATGATCGATATGGCATAGACCGCAAAGAAAGCAGTTTCAACAATAAACGACCTGTTGTTTAAATCTGTACCAAGCACTCTCTCGAGTAAAAACGCAAACGCTGTCGCCGGCACGATGCCAGCACATCCACCTAATGTAAGTGCAAATATGCTGTGTTTAAAGCGACTAGAAATACTGCGATTATTTTGAAACTTAGTAAGCCACAACATATTGCCAACAACAATTAAGCCGCATACACCCAGCCCGAGTATGAAAAAAACAATTCTTATATCGACGCCTGCGAAGTGCCCAAAATGCAGTGCGTACAGAAAACGTGTCCCATCGGCGAAGGCATTTCTTTCAGCGGGATTTAAATCTGCTGAAAATTCATTTTCACGCACACGGTAGGTCATATCTATCCGTTGCGAAAAGTTCGATCTATGTTGCCCAATAATACGAATTAGCGCGTTTTCATCACCATAGTTTGTAAGCCTGAGGGAGGAAGCTTTTGCATTCTCTTTCTCTTCCCACGAAGTTATAAGGGTATTCAGGTCTGGCATTTCTCTTTCAATGCCAGTGTAAGATTCGGTTACTCTTGGAAACCCTGTATCGTTTAGTAGCGCAGTCCTGTCTCCATCGTAGATAAACAAGAGTGTCACAATCTGAGAAATCAAACCTAAATTAAACATTAGACCGGTAAGCGCGTACATGAATGTATAGGGTAAGCTCATGACCCCTACTACGTTATGCATGTCTGTAAGTTGATATCGAAGAGTAGTGCTGCCACCTCGATAGTAGAAAAAGTGCGTGATCAGCTTTTTGAACTGAACGACTAGCCCAGTGAAAATGACAACGGTAAAAAACAGGGTCACAATACCGACAATGTGGTCACCCAGTGGCAAATTCAGGTCAATATGGAGGCCATAGAGAAAATCAGCTAAGTGAAAACTGTCTATAGACGCTACCGTTTCTCCATTAACCGGATCAACATAAATTGAAGTCAGTGCATTTTTAGCCGACGGGGTTTCATTTACTGGAAGATGAAGCTCGTATAGAGGCATTGTTTCAGTTGGAAGGACTACAAACATTCTTTGTTGCGTATTCACATCATATTCTGAAAACACTGTGTCCAATATGTTGTTAAGTGGCAGCTGGTCCGAGACTGAACGATATTCTGTATGAGGTAGAACAGACCATGCTTTGATTTCCGGGTAAAACAAAGTAAGAGAGCCTGCCCAAAAAACGATGAATAGAGGAATGGAAATAAATAGCCCTATCCATCCGTGACCTTCCAAGGCTGAACGAATCACGCTGGCTTTCATGCAACTACTCCTAATTTAATTAGTACATTAAGCACAAGTGAAAAAGTCAAAACGGAAAGGCATTGAAGCGCTGGCTTTTTAGTCTTTTCGAAACAGAAAAAGTAACTCATTAACCCCGCCCAAATCAAAAATCCAAGTATGTAACCCACCAGCAATTTGACATCTACATCGAATGGTAAAAAGTGGTTAAGATTCAAAATGATGCTTGTGCTAAGTAGTAATCCAATTAGAAAGGACAGATAGGTTTTACGCCACATAAACCCCTCCTATGAGCGCTAATACAACGTTAACGCCTGTTCCATATGCAAGTAGCCTTAAGGGACGATTTTCGTGTGCACCCGTAAACGTCACTAGCGCTAAATTAAAAATAATCATGGTAATCGTAGAAAAGATCATTGCCCAAGCGTTGTATTGCATTCCTAGAAGAAAGGCCGCCAGCACGATAGTGGCAACAAAAAGCGTGTTGCCTAAAGCCTTTGGCATTGATTGAGTGAACGTTCTTTGGTGATCCGTCGAAAAATAAAGCGCTGTACATCCCCAGAAAATGGCTTGTAAAGCGAGAACATTTGAAATCGAAAACATATCGACAAGTCCTTTTGTATATATTTCTGCAGTTATACTTAAATGGCTTGAGCGGTAGTCGCGGCCTGGCTCATTTTCTGTAATTTATATCTGTCCTGACTGAGGATATTCTTGCAATTGTTCCCAAACCACTCGAGTGAAGAGTCAATATTTCGCAGAGTCGTTTTCGAGTACAGGTATTCAATAAACCTTCGATAATCTACAGCACCGTCGAAAATGGGGACCATGCCTTCTCGCGAGCCTGCTGCGGCATACACATTGTCTGGAGCAAACACACTTAAGTGTTTACTGCTACTTATGTTTTTAAAATGAAAATGATTTATATATGGAGAGAGTCGTTCACAAGAGGCAATAATGTCAGCGCCAGATTCCCATACATGCAACACATCGTAATTTAGTTGCAAATTGTCTTTGTTAACTTTTTCAAACAATTCAATGGTAGAACCCACCGAGTCAGCGTAAGTGTTAGGGTGTGTTTCGATAACTAAGTTAAGCCCATAGTCGCTAAGCCAATCACAGACAAGTTGTAACCGCTCGAAAAGCAGGTTTTTTCGGTCTTCAGGTATGGCTGCGCTGCCTTCGTTGCCAGCAAATGTGCGAATCTTGGTTGCCCCCCAGTGTTTAGCCAAACGACAAAGGCGATGAACCTTAAAATACAAAGCGTCGTTCCCTTCAAAAAGTGGCAGATAATCGCTTAGCATGGATGTTTTCAACGCGTAGCTTGAGAGCCACTCTTTCCCATATTCGGGTTGGTCTTCTAAATTCGTAGCATGTGCACCCCATAATTCGATCCCCTGAAAACCATTTGCCACGGACCATTTTGCAATTTCAGCGATTGAGATAAGTTGGTGCCTAAAAGTGATAGTGCATACTGAAAGATTCATACGGCGGCCTCCAAGTTTTCTACGCCCACGGTATTGTTAGCTTTTTTATCTTGAAGGTTGTGAAAAACTAGCCAGTCTTGGTACACAGTTTGAAGCTTACATTTAATTTTTCTTTCCGTGGTATCTTGCTCATTGAGTAATGTGAAAAGTTCATCAAACAACGGCAATGTGTCTTGATTCTCTTTAGCTAATTCAGAGAGCTTGATCGCTCGGTATTGTATTGCTTTGTATGTAGAAACCAGCTTTTCTATTTCATCACACCAGAGCTCGAATGTTACTTCTGGAAATCCAATATCTCTCCAGAAAAAAGCAAAGCCATGTTCATAGGCGTATTTCCTAATTGCAAGAACGGGGATTTGCTTAAGGGCATTACCCAGCAATGCTCTATCAGCAGGTTTTTGTTGATGAGCTACAATGACTTTCCGGATAGCATCCGTTAACACGTTGTGTTCAGGGAAAAATGTAGCATTGAAGTAACTGGAAATAGCTTGCAGAGAAGAATGAGTTATTTGATTACTATCAAATACGTAGCCCCCCGCAACATGTGGTGATGAAATAGCGTTGAGAACATCCTTACGCTTAACCTCTCCTTCCCACCTGAAGTCTGGGTCCAACATAAGCCACCGTTCCGTATCTTCCGTCTTCTTCAGCATTACATAGTGAGGGAAAGGATTCTGGTTAAACTTATTTTCTCGCTCAGGTAGTAAGTACATATCTAGCATTACCATGATGTTCTGGGAAGGCGTTGCGTCATTGAGCAACCTTTCCAAATTGGCAATGTTCTGAGCTTTCGTCTGTTCATTGTTATACCAAGAGGTAACCTCTACGCCATAAATTTCCTTATACCATTGAATAAAAAAGTCGTGGCTAATAGATTCGTCGTGATAGGCGAGCATGTGGTCTTCATTGACGACTACCTCCGCGTCCCACACACCAAAATAAAAAGGACGATGATCGACTTTGGGGGATGCTTTTATACATTCACACAAACAGCTTACAAAACAGTGGACTTTAATGTCTTCGAACGGCACTTCATCTACACTATCACTTACCTCAATGTTGTTGGTTTGCTGATAAGATAAAATGAAGTGAGCAAGGCTCTCGACAGTATTAACATCCTCCTGAGATATTGCACTTTCCGGTATTTCAATATCGTGATTCAACTCTAAATGGATAAGCAACTGCATAAGCAACACTGAATCAATATAGAGATCTTCGTTTAAACGAGCTCGTGGAGAAAATTTTTGCATGTGCTTGCAATCCATGTCATGTGCCAGCACGTGTTCAATTGTGTTTATTAAGGACTCTGAATTCATAACGCACTCTAGGCTGTAGCTGCTGTTTTTTCTGCTTCTAACTGGAAATTCTTTGCAATTTCGTTGCGATTTACTTTGCCATTGGGTAAGCGCTTGATCGCATCAACCTGTATGAAATCGAACGGCACCTGATATGTGGCTAGTTGCTTGTGGCACCAACTTCGCAACGCGGCCTTATCTTCATTCGAATAACGATGTGGCGCGCAAAATTGAAGATAAGCTCGATAGCCTGTACTTCTGTCCTGTACTTTAAATAAAACGGCATCGTCAATGTCAGGGTGACTAAGCACAACGTCTTCCACGTCTTTGGGGTACACATTAAGCCCCGATACAATAATGGTATCGTCTTGGCGCGCAACGAAGCACAGTTGGTGCACACCATCTTTGTCTTCAAAATAACCGAGATCATTGGTATAAATTTCGGCCGATTGTCCATCAAGCGGTTGTTTAATTTTGATAACTATTTCACTGGGAGCACTTTGGCTGCTGCCTGCTTTAACGCTAAGGTGAGGAAGGACTTCGCCTATTACATTTGTGCTTTCAAAGGTTTTACTTATTGCAACGCACCCGGCCTCAGAACATCCATACTGTTGATAAAAATGTTCCACTTTTGATTTGGCTCGCTCAAAGACAGGTCCTGACATGAGTGTGCCAGAGGTCATTACCGCGTGAAGTTTGCTTGTCTTGGGCCATAGCATACATACGGTATCTATCATTAACGGTGACGAATACAGCAATGGTTGCTCAAGTTTGAGCAATGCTTTTAGCAAATGTTTAGGATTTATACTGGTAAAGATTCTGGGATGCTTGCCTCTGGCAAGGCCAACGAATATACCGCATATGAGCCCGTAAGAATGAGTAACAGGGCAAGCAATCACCGGAGTCATTGAATTGGGTGCACTGAAATGTGCAACATAAGCAGACACCTCTTGATCGATACTACGCCAAGACCGTTTTATGCTCTTTGGTGCACCAGTGGTTCCAGAACTCATTTGAATTAATCCTGGAGTATTATCAGGCTTTTCGTTTTTAGGGAATATAATTACATTGCCTAGAGTTTGATAAATAAGGGCATAGCAACCGGCATTTTCCGCGTATTTTTTCGCTAGTTTTTCTGGCGTACTGGCATGAATTGGCATCACGGTAAGGCCCGCTTCCTTCGCGTAAAAACACAGTGAAAGCCAGTCGCTGACGCTTTCTATGCACACAGCCACACTACCCTTTTTTGAGCTCAGATAGGGTGCGTTTGAAAATATTTTAAATTTCGAGCTGATGTCTTGGGCTGAGAGGACATTATCGTCAATACTAAGCATACGATTCTCCGCAGGTATCTTTGGCAAATTTTGCTAAAGGGTTTGTAATGGTATGGTGGAACTCTTCATGCGCACTGCTTGCGTAGAGTTTTTTCTTCAAAAGCGACTCAGTAATAACCTGTGTTTCAAATATATTGAGACGGTTAATTCGGCTATGTGGCGTCACACCACTATCGTTGTAGGTACGTAAGACACTACATACCTTTGACCAAAAAGTGTTCTCATCACAATAGTTC
>JAXHTT010000095.1:0-14895 GCA_034190055.1 Pseudomonadota bacterium
AGCGTCTGAACCCGCTTCTGGGCTGGTTAATGCGAAACATGGAATGTCACGACCATCGGCAAGGCGCGGAAGCCAGTAATCTTGCTGTTCATTTGTGCCATAGTGCATTAGAAGCTCACCAGGGCCTAACGAGTTAGGTACCATTACAGTAACCGCAATAGCGCCACTCTTTGCTGCAATCGTGGCAACAATGGTTGAGTTCGCGTACGGGCTGAATTCTAGTCCACCAAATTTCTTTGGAATGATCATAGAGAAGAAACGGTTCTTACCAAGGAAGTCTAAAACTTCTTGAGGAATATGTTTACCGTTACCAAGCTCAAAGTCATCAATCATGTCTAGAAGTTCGGCTACTGGACCATCCATGAATGCTTGTTCATCCGCGCTCAGTTTTGCCTGAGGGATGTCGCGTAGCGCCTGCATGTCAGGCTTACCCTGATAAATAGAAGATTCAATCCACACATCGCCCGCGTCTAGGGCTTCTTGTTCTGTAACTGAAATTGGAGGTAATACTTTCTTTAAGCTAGTTCTGATACTCATAATAACTCATCCGCTCATCTGACCAGTTGTTTTAGTTAATACTACACCTTATTTGAAAAAGATCAAATTTTGTAAAAACGCTTTAGTTTATAAATGGTTAGTCTTGATAACCGTGCAATATTAATACGAAAGTTTCAAACAAACGTTTAACATTGCTCAAATTTAATGGTCAAAAAATGCACATTTAGTGGGTTCATGACATTTTTTTGGGTGAAGTTGCTTTTACAGTCCACTAATTTTTTCGAAGCGCGTTTTATTTATTCTCATTGTCTTTTATAGTTAGCGCTCTTTAACAAGGAGAAGTAAAAAATGCGTAGTATTTCACAATCTTTCGCCAAAATTGCTATTGGTAGTGCGTTCCTTGCGAGCTTAGCCTTTCCTGGGCTGGCCTCAGCTAATGGGTACGCGGTGGCGAATATTGGATATGGAAATGTAGATACTGAAGTAGATAGTGAGGCAGACGTTAGCTACTCTGCTGCTCTAGGCTATCAGTTCCATCGTCAGTGGTATGTGGAAGGGGGGTATATCTCTCTTATTGATACGGACAGCGATGAGCAATCAATTTCATCGAAAGGGCCATATTTGGCTCTACTGGGCAAAGCAAGCAGCCAAAAAGGAGAGCTCTATTACAAGCTGGGCGTTGCGAGTGTTGATATTGAGCATGCGTCCGTAGATAGTTCTGCTTGTGGTAGCGAAGCAGTTATTTGCGGTTACGATGACACAATTATTGCTGGGTTAGCAGGGCTAGGCTTTGACTATTATCTTGGCTTGCAGTCGATGGTCCGTGTGGAATACACCTATTTTGGTGGCAAAGATGATTTTTCAGCTCATATCGTTAACCTTGGATTTCGTTACAACTTCTAAATAGTGAGCAAGCGTGAGAGCGGTAATGCACAGCAAGGCTGATGTTTACTGTCTCTGACCACATTACAAATCATTATTCACAATATGACGACTAGAGTCTGTTTTCCAAGCATAGAAAAGAACTCGTAGTTCATTTGAATCCAAAAGACGCTCGTTCATGTAAAAATAAGTAAATTCACAACTATGGATTTACGATGAAAAACGAATTAGACAGCAAGTTCTTACTTCAAGTTTTCGATAAGATTCGCCAACATGGGGCAAAAGAAAACGAACAATATAAGCTTAACGGGATAACAGCTTTTACTGACCACGACGGCTATACGCTGTACATCGAAGACGTTAACGTAAAGCTTCAGTTTGGTTTCCATAATCAGTATCACTTTGATTATGATTCAAAAGAGCAGTACGAATCTTTTGAAAAAAAACTAAAGGAAATTGATAAAGAGTACTGATCAAGGCCCCTTTTATTCTTGCTACAGCAAGCTAAAAACAGGCGGTTATGTAAACGCATAGGCAAGGTGGTGATATTTAGCGAATTGTATAATCCTGTCACTGCCTGCTTCATGTCTGTTTTCATCCCTTTTATCCTAAACATTCTATTGGTCAACTGGCCCAATTAGCCCAGCTAAAAACCTTCTGCTACAATGCCGCCCACTTCACTTAATAGGAAAGATACATTGGCGGCGGCAATTAAAGCTCCTAAGTTTAAATTGGCATTCCTTGGCCCTAAGTTCTGGCCCGTTTGGCTGGGTGTTTTTATTCTATACGCTATTACTTGGCTACCTTTACCTGTTATCCGCACTATAGGGGGCGGTGCAGGAAAGCTAATTGCTCTTGTAGTGCCTAAACGAGCGAAAGTTGCAAAACGAAATTTACAGCTTTGGAACCCGTCGTTGTCTGAAAGTGAAATTGAAGCACTTTATAAAGAAAACATACGCAGAACGGGTATGGCACTGTTCGAAACCGCCATGGGGTGGTGGTGGCCTGACTGGCGGGTTAAACGCGCTATTGAAATAGAGGGCACCGAGCACGTGGAAGCAGCCCTTGCTGAAGGTAAAGGCGTTTTTGGTATGGCGCTACATAATATGAACTTAGAGTTTGCGTGTCGTGGCATAGGTTTTTACCACCCGAGCATTGCCTTTTATAGGAAGCACAACAACCCGTTAGTGGATTACCTTCAGTATCACGGGCGCAACCGCTCTAATAAATACATGATTGATAAGCGCAATGCCAAGGCGCTTATCGCAGCACTTGATGATAAAGAGCTATGTTTGTACCTGCCTGACCAAGATTACGGCCCTAGACAAAGCATTTTTGTGCCATTTGGTGGCGTAAAGGAAACGGCTACAACAACGGCGACGCTTATGTTTATTAGGCGTACAAACTCTGAGCCTATGATCATAACGTCTCAATACACCAAACGCGGCTATAAGATAAAAATATATCCCCCACTTTCTGAACTTGGCGCAATGGAAGATGCAGAAGCTTTAACTCTTTTAAATCAGCACGTTGATAGCGCCGTGAAAGAGCAACCAGAGAGCTACTTATGGATGCACAAGCGTTTCAAGACTCGCCCTGAGAGTAATCCAGAGTCTCTCTATAAGTCATTGTAAGCGCTAAACTGAAAGCCAATTTAACGAAGAAAGTGCGTATAGTGGTTAATCGTATTAGCACGGAAGATTTGCCACTAATCGGCAGAGTGTTGAGTGTTGAGTGTTAAAACACAGCAGTAGGTGACTAAAGGGCATGACCACTGTTTATACCGTGATTGGTTACAACCTCTTAGCTCCTACAAAAATAGATAAATAGGATAACGGCGTATTAAAGCCGATTCGTCTAATATTAATATATTGGTGTTGGTTCGAGATGCGACAAAAAACTTCGAACTTGTTTTAGTGTATTTACAGATTGGTAGGTTATGGGACAGACGAGTTATTCAAGTTCTTCATTTTGGGCAAAGCAAATTGCTATCGCTGTGGTACTTGTTATCGCTGCGGGCGTTTTGATTTATATGTTACAGACACACGAGCAGTCACCCACACCCGCGTCACAGAAAGAAGAGAAGTCTGTATCAAAAGGCCTTAGCGAGTTTTACCGTGATTTTCGTATGTCTTCAACCGACCCATTAGAGGATGAACAGGGTGATTTCGTGCTCGATATTGCAGGAGTAGATCCTAATCTAGACAGCAAGTTAGCAAAGATGTCCAGTCAAACCCGTCCAGTTGAGAAGAACTGGACTGGCGAACACAAATATCGCACCTTTAAAGAAGGCAACACGCTTCGCGAGGCTATTTCACAATATGCTCAGGCGGAAGGCATGCAGTTAATTTGGAACCTGGAACAAGACTTCGTAATTAAGCATCAATTTCAATTAGACAACACAGTTGCCGGTTCTTTAGCTAAGATCGCAAGCGCCATCGACAGTAGTTTCGAAGGCGAAGTTCAAGCTTATCTATGTGCAGAGCAGCGCTCTTTAGTTGTTACGGCTCAAGAGACCGATTTTTTAAAAAATCAGTGTCGCCGAGTTCGCGGGTAGCTCGTTTGCAGGCTCAGTCACTGAGCCTGCCAAATAATGTATCCCAGTGCTGCCTAACTTGCTCGCGTATAATATCTAACTCTTCACTTTGGTCAGCGTACTTGGTATCTGCCAGAGTAAGGTGGTGATATTGCTCACGAAGCCGTAAGTAGGCCTTTTGGAGTTTTTGTGCTGTCGGCGTATCAATGATGTTTGCGCTGGCTGCAACATCGAAAATTCTAAGATTATCTGGGTACTCGGTCATTGTTTTCACAGTGCAAGCGTGTGCTAATACAAGATATTGCGCAATAAATTCAATGTCAGTGATACCGCCTTCACACTGCTTCAAATCTACTTTTTCATTATTTTTAGCCAGCAGGTGTTCACGCATTTTCATGCGCATTTTGCAGACATCTTGTGACAGTGTTTTAGGCTCTCTAGATTGACTGAGAATTGAATGCCTTACCTGCGAAAAGTCATCCAAAAGAGAAGCGTCGCCGCAGATAGCTCTTGCTCTCACCAGCGCCTGGTGTTCCCATGTCCAGGCTTCCTCTACTTGGTATTTCTCGAAACCGTTTATATGACAGCACAATAGCCCAGCGTTGCCAGAGGGACGCAAACGCAAGTCGGTTTCGTATAGCTGTCCAAACAGTGTTTTCGTATTAAGCAAGTGCATAATACGTTGAGCCAATTTTATATAAAACTGTTGAGCCTCAATCGATTTTTTGCCGTCTGTACTACTTGAGCGGGGCGCGTTGTGTATAAAAACCAAATCTAAATCCGATCCATATCCTAGCTCATAGCCGCCCAATTTACCGTAACCAATAACGGCAAAGCCCTTATCATTACCCTCAAGGTGCGAAGGTACGCCAAAGCGTTGTCGCATTTGCATCCATGCTGCATTTAAAACGTGTTCTAAAATAACTTCCGCTAATACGGTAAGTTTATCGCTTACGTTATTAATAGGCAGGGATTCACTGATGTCACTGGCCGCGATACGAAGCTGCTGGCAAAGCTTGAACTGCCTCAGTCCATCCATCAACATTTCAACGTCATCTTGCTCAATACGCAGCATAGTCTCGCGCAGCTCGAGTTGATATTCCTGCTTACTGGTTTGAATGTCAGTGTTTTGCTGCCCTAGATAGAGTGGGGTGAGTAGCTCATCCAGTAAGAGAGGAAATCGTCTAATTTCTTGGGCAATCCAGTCACTTCTCTCGCAAAGTCTTACCAGCTGTTTGAGTACATCTGGGTTTTCTAACAATAAATCTAAATAGGTTGTGCGCCCCGTAATAGCTTCGATCACGCCGAGCAAACGGCTTAATACTTGCGCCGTGTGATTGGGGTGCTGATTAATTAGCACATACAAAATTTCAGGCAGCAACTTATTCAGCGTGTCCTCGCCTTTTTGACCTATACGATAATTTCGTTGTTTTTCTTTGAAAGCGACAAGGATTGAGAAGATCTCATTAATGTCCTTGGATGATAGGTAAGCGCTGAAGGTTTCAGTAAATTCATCTTCTTGCAACGAAAGTCGCCATGCATCCTGACAAGCAATAAACAACTGATCTTCTTCCGAGTGCGTATCATGAGACTCTTCAACTAGCTCATTAAAGTGACTATGAACACGCGCCATTGTGCCGTCTAAATGGGTTAAAAAGTCGCTATAGCTAGCAAAACCCATAACATCAATCAGCGCATTTTGTTGCCACGGCTCGTCGGGCAGTGTTTGAGTTTGGCGGTCTTGGCTTTGTTGTAACGTGTGCTCTACTTTTCGCAAGAACAAATAGTCTTGTTTAAGCTGTTTTGTTACGTCGCTTTCTACAATATCCAATTCGCTCAAAGCATCTAAAGTGCGAAGTAAAGACTTATTTTGTAATGCGGGCTCACGACCGCCGTGGATTAGTTGAAAACTCTGGGCAAAAAACTCGACTTCTCGAATACCGCCAGCACCCAGTTTGATATTGTTGCTTAAGCGTCGCCTGCGAATTTCGGTAGCTATGAGCTTTTTCATATTGCGCAGCGCATCAAGAGTAGTGAAATCTAGGTAACGTCTAAACGTGAATGGCTGCAAAATACTGTTCAGCCATTTTACATCGTCTGAGTGGTTATCATTGATAACCCGCGCTTTGATCATGGCAAAGCGTTCCCAGTGCCTGCCTTGGTCTTGGTAATAGTCCTCTAAGGCTGCGAAATGCATTACAAGGGGGCCGGAATCTCCAAACGGACGTAAGCGCATATCAACGCGATATACTTGCCCATCGTTAGTAACTTTATTTAGTGCTTGAATAAGCTTTTGAGCCAGTTTGGTAAAAAACTGTTGATGCTCCAAGGCCTTCTTGCCGCCGCTAGTTTCGCCTTTTTCTGGGTAAGCGAATATCAAGTCAATGTCTGACGAAAAGTTGAGTTCTCGCCCACCCAGCTTGCCCATACCAAGAATGTACATGTGCATATCTTGGCTGTTGCTTTTTGGCGTTCCATATCGGTGAGCTAAGTGCTGATAAATCCAATGGTAAGCGCTAGTTATCAGCGCATCCGCCAATGCCGAGACTTGTGCAAGCGAAGTTTCTATATTCTGTTTGTTGAGCACATCTAAGAAGGTAATACGCGCCATTTCTTGATTGCGGTATTCGCGAAGTTCCTTCAATAACTCGTCTTCGCTCTTTAGTGATTCAAGCTTTGCTTTTAATTCAGTGCTGAAGCAAGTAGCGTTTGAGTCAGACACAAGCTCAACAACTCTGGAGATAAACGCAGGCTTTTGTACCAGTGTTTCGGCTAGGAAAGCAGAGCGAGCAAAAGCGACTAAAAGTGCTTCGCGATGGTTCTCTGCAATGAGTTGATCGGTTTCGGTTAGCGCCGGTGAATCTAGCAACTGCGCCCATAATTTTTCGGCTTGCTCTAGGTTTGTCATGCTATTTTCGTTGTCTATTGGCATAATGCTCGCGTCTTAAGAGAAATCGATCGTGTAAAATAATGAATACTCTCATTTTTATTAAGGGTATTCATAGCCTGCTGAGTTTCATCGTCTTGGACAACGACGGTGACTGCTTCGGGCATTTATTAAAATAAATCTGAACAAGTTCGCTGTCATCCTTGTAACAATTTAGCAAGGATGGATGCTGCTGCCCCAATTGTTATTACTAGACAACAATGATTACAGAAGGGCAATCAGCAAGGAACTTTGTATGTTCAAGGAGCAAAGATAACGTGGAAGCCTTATTAAAACTAGTACCTCTAACGCAGGAACTATTGATTTACCTTGCCATGGATGTGGCAATAGCGTTAGTGCTACTGATGATTATGAAATGGCTGACTGGCGCATTTAGAAAGTACTCAGTAACTGAAGAACTTGGTGTTAAAGATAACTTTGCGTTTGGGATTAGCATTGCTGGAGGCATGTTGTCTCTGTGTATTGTATTAAGTTCAGTCGTTGGCAGGCATATAGGTGTAGGCTACCAAGAAGCAGCCATTGGTATGGTTACCTTTGGCATAGTGGGTATTATTTTAGTGAAATTTGGGCGCTTTGCTCACGACAAGCTAGTGCTTAACAAACTAGACACCCACACAATGATTGCCGAACGAAGCGTGAGTGTGGCACTTGTTGATGCTGCGAGCTTGGTCGCTAGTGCAATAGTGCTGCGCAATATTATGATATGGGTTGATGGTAGCGACATGAATGCGCTGATTGCCATAGTCACGGGCTTTACCGTAGTTCTGACTATGCTACTAGTGATGACACGAATTTTAGAGTTTAGGTATGCGCGTGATAATCAAAATGACTCATTTCAAGGAGCGCTTGAGAAAGGGCAGTTAGCGCTCGCTATCGAGCATAGTGGCAACCTGCTTGGTACTGCTATGATTGTTTCAGCGGCAAAGAACTTACTTATCTACAATCCATCGGGCTATGTGAGTAACGTAACGGGGTGGTTGATTGTGAGTGTGTGTTTGGCTATCGCGCTTCATTTATTGGTTCTAGCGAATAAAAAAATCATTCTTTTTGGTATGAATTTTCGCCAAGAAGTGGACCATCAACACAATGTTGGTGTAGCTGCTTTAGGTTTTACGTTAAGCATCGGTAATGCGATGATCATTAATGGAGTTCTAGGTGGCTAACTAAGCAATTTGCGGGTTTTTCACAAACCTGGCTTTCACAATGTTAAATCTTTAGCGCTCTAATTAGATGGTGTTTGGTGACAATTCTGTAGCTAAACTCTTATTCTTCAAACGCTGATTTTATACATGACAAACCATTGAACTGCTTTTTTTGAATGATGCCGTTTTTTTGAGGGCGGCTCATTCGTTTAACCGCATGTTCGAGTTTTGCTGCCTGAGCTTTGTCGGCAACTTCAAATACAGCCCTTAAGATTAACGGAGACTTACCTTTAAGCGCCTTTGCGCCGCCTTTTAGTAGCCCCCTGTGCTGAGCTATTCGACGTTTAGGGTCGGTAGTAATACCCGTATAAATCTGTCCGAGTTTGTTCTCCACCATATAAAGATACCAAGGGGGATTTACGTTTGGTTGGTGGGTATTGCCTGTCTTGGCTGTTATACTCTGTGCCAATGTACTCAATGTCTAAAAAGTTACTCTTAGCATGATATTACCAGATTTTAGTAAAGCAAAAGTGCTTATTGTTGGCGACCTAATGTTAGACCGTTATTGGAGCGGTGGTACAGGGCGTATATCACCCGAGGCGCCCGTGCCAGTGGTGAACGTTAATAGTTCTGAAGACCGAGCTGGTGGCGCCGCAAACGTTGCTGTAAACGTAGCAACTCTTGGGGCTGAGGTAACTTTGCTGGGAATGTGTGGTAAAGACGAAAACGCCAACATATTAAAAGAGCGATTGGAAACTCACGGGATTCGCTGTGAGTTCTTTGAAGTTGATGGCTTCGATACTATTACAAAGCTTCGAGTAATGAGCAGAAATCAGCAGCTTCTGCGTTTAGATTTTGAGAAGAGTTTTGAGGAGGCTGACAAATCAGCACTGGAATTAGCTTTCGATAAAGCGCTAGACAATGCTGATGTCGTTATTTTAAGCGACTACGCAAAAGGTTGTTTAAGCAACCCGCAAGCATTAATTGAAAAAGCGCGCAGTAAGAACAAGCGCGTGGTAGTAGACCCTAAGGGCAGTGATTTTGGTAAATACGCTGGTGCTACGTTAGTTACACCGAATATGGACGAGCTTCGCGGTATTGTCGGCAAGATAGATAGTGAACAAGTGTTGGTGGAAAAAGCGCTGTCATTAAAAGACTCACTGAATTTAAGTGCCCTTCTGGTAACGCGTTCAGAAGACGGCATGACATTGTTTGACGGTGACGACAGTGAGTTTCATTTGCCAGCAAAAGCGAAAGAGGTGTACGACGTAACTGGGGCAGGGGATACGGTAGTATCAACTTTAGCAGTTGCTATAGCCTGTAAGTTACCGCTTCAAGCAGCTTGCGTGCTCGCTAATTTAGCAGCAAGCGTTGTGGTTGGAAAGCTGGGTACATCCACTGTAACGAACACAGAGCTAGCACTGGCGTTAGGCGAACAGTCGGTGCATTTAGATGGCGGCGTGATGAATGAAGACCAGCTAGAAATAGCGCTTCAAGCAGCTAAAGCCCGAGGAGAGCGGATAGTTATGACCAATGGTTGTTTTGATATTTTGCACTCTGGTCACGTTGCCTATCTTGAAGAAGCGGCACAGCTTGGTGACCGTCTAATCGTAGCAGTTAACACTGATGCGTCTGTGACCAAACTAAAAGGCCCAGGTCGCCCAGTGAACAACGTTAGCAGACGTATGGCTGTGCTGGCAGGCTTGAGCGCAGTCGATTGGGTTGTACCCTTTGAAGAAGATACGCCTCAGCGAGTTATTGCCCGATTATTGCCAGATGTATTGGTAAAAGGCGGTGACTACAAAATTGAAGAGATTGCAGGTGGCACTGAAGTGCAGGCAAATGGTGGTGAGGTAAAAGTACTAACGTTTGAAGATGGTGTATCGACTACGGGTATCATTGAGCGCATTACTGAAAATAAGCTGCGATAACCTGTTTACTGACACAATAATACTTCGTTAAGGACGCGTTGTTGGTTACCATGTAGGTTAAAAGCATAGGTAAAAGGCAATGCGCTGTTCTTAACCAACTTTAAGCGCTGGTTGTAAATACACATTTCTAATGGAATAACGGTAAATAGCATGTACGAAAGTTACTATGGACTTAACTCGAAACCGTTTCAGTTAACCCCAGACCCTGAATTTTTCTTCGCAAGTAAATGGCACAAGCGCGCCATGTCTTACTTGCAGTATGGCCTGTCTCAAGCCGAGGGATTTATTGTTATTACAGGCGGAATTGGAACGGGTAAAACTACTGTTGCTAATAGTCTGCTTGAAGAAATTGAAGATGATATCGCGGCAGCGCAAATCGTTACGCCAAAGCTTTCGCCAGACGAACTAGTAAAAATGGTCGCGTCAAAATTTGATATCCCTACGGAAGGGCGTTCAAAAGCGGATATTTTAAAAGCCCTTGAGATTTTCTTGTACGACTTAAACAAAGCAGGCCGACGTGCGTTATTACTTGTAGATGAAGCACAAAACCTTCCGTTAGAAACCATCGAAGAACTTAGAATGCTGGGTAATTTTCAGCTTAACGGCAAGCCGCTTATCCAAAGCTTTTTACTTGGTCAGGAAGAGCTACAGCCTATACTGCGTGCGCCGAATATGGAGCAGTTTAGGCAGCGTATTGTTGCGTCGTGCCATCTAGCACCACTTTCTTCAGAAGAGTGCAAAGAATATATCGAATACCGTTTGCATCATGCCGGATGGAATGGCTCAGCACTATTCAGCGACGAAGCGTTAGAGCGCATTCATATGTTCTCTCGCGGCATACCTCGTAAAATTAACACCCTTATGGACAGAATAATGCTTTATGGCTTTCTTGAAGAGCTAGAGAGCTTTAACGCCGATGCGGTGAACGAGGTTATTGAAGAAGTAAAAGCTGAAATGTTCGAGCCAGATAAAACCGGCGCGGAAGTCACCGAACATATGGGATTTGCTGACCACCCAGAAAGTCAAACTATCATGACCCCTAAGGGGAATGTCATACGCGATACCAAGTACTATTTGGATATGCTGGCAGAGCTAGTAGACGCACTAGATGACGCAATTTCACAGAAAGTGAAAATGACCCAATACGTAGATAAGCTTATGAAGAAGAAGTTTAAGACTTACGTACGGCTTAAGAGTGATGATAAGAAAGAATGACACTTTCTCTGTAACCACCATCATTTGATAAACAAAAAATGCGCCTTTTTACTAACGTAAAATCGGGCGCTTTTTTCGAGATTTTTCGGGGACCTTAATTCTCTGTGAATTGAGATGCGTTAGGAGCTTAAAGTACTAAGCTTTAGTCATAAGTGTAGGTAATAGAGGCACTTAAGCGTCTGTCGGTAAAATCGCTTCCGAAAGCACTGAAGCCGCTCAGAATGTCCCCCTCTTGTTTTAAATATGTAAAATCTAACGCTACAATGAGGGATTTGCCGAATTCTCTATTTATACCTGCATTAAAGTTATAATTGTCACCTTCACCATTGAAACTTTCATCATCACTTTTATCGTTAATGTTAGCATAATCTAGACTTGCATCAATGGATGTACTTTTGCCTAATTGATACGAGAGACTCGTTCCGAAGGAATACGTACGTCTTAAGCGTTCAAAGTTTAGATACTCATCTTCAGAATACCTCCAAGAGAGCGCTACGGTAACACGAGAAAAGTCATATCCAGCTTGGAAGTTGCCGCTTTTCCTAAGTATCACATTATCCTGTAGTTCGATATTTTGGTTAGATAGTTGTACGAGCTGTTCATCTATCGTGGGGGTGTAACTTAAACTATTAGGCTGAAAGCAATCTGCAATTGAAAATGAATTAAGAGGGCAAACAAATACCCCTAAGTTTTCTTGGTTTGCCAATAATCTAGACGTATTGGTTACATCCTCCGAGTATTTGAAAGAAGAACGAAAAAATTTTGAATTATATGAGAAGTCCGCTGAAGCTGATTCACCAAAAAAACGTCTTCCATACTTTGCTTTGAAGTTGGTGCGAGCACTCAAGGCCCAACCGACGTCTAACCCTACAAAAGTATCATCTATATTTTCTTCGTCGTGGGAATCACTCCTATTCATAGTAACTGCTATATATCTATTAGCGCTTTGACGATAGGTTACGCCAATACCATAAGAATTAAACTGTCGAACCGTACTGGATGAGTCCAGTCGGCTTGATACTTGGTTGCCTTCGTGAAATGCGGTTGCCCTCAAGGCCCAGTCAGAGAAAATAACAAAATCCGAAAAGAACGAAGCTTGCCGAGTAATAAAATCACCAGCAGAGTTGTCTTCTCTTTCAGTGTCCTCATATTGGCCGGAAAGTTCAAATATAACGCGTTCTGATTTTCTACCGTTGCTCAAAGTTCCTGACAGCACTGCTGAGTTGTTATTTAGTGCGTTGTTCCCTAAATCTGAGCTATCTGAAGCAGTATCAGAAAAAGCAATGGTGCCTTCGCCATTCAGCCATTCACCTTTTTCCAAGTTGATAGATGAACTAACTCTATTTGACCTAACTTTTACGAGGTCTTCAGAGTTAGTGAAAAAATCACTAACTAGAAAGTTGGCGGTATTTGCATTTCGATAATTTAAGAAGCCAGAAGCTTCAATGAGGAGAACATTTGGAAGAGGTGCCCAATTTAACTGGTAATTGTATTCTCCATAAGTGTCAGTCGTGCTCAAGTCACTTCTGTCTCTTTCTAAATGTGTAACAGAGCTAGACCATAAGCCATTTAAATATTTAGATTGGTACTTCGCGTTTACTGTAGGACTCAGTTCTACCGTATTAAGAGAGCGTGTTCCGTTAGACTGCGTTTCTACTTCCTGATACGTATTTCCAGCGCTTACCTGCCCACTTATTGTTACTTCAGCTTTTAACATGGAGGGGGTTAAGCTGACGAGAAACAAAGGGATAAAATATTGAATTTGATTGAAGCTCTTCATAAGATTCCTTTTTTGTCTCTCGTATAAACACTCGTGTATAAAAGGATACGATTTTCCATAGCACCACCGCTTTTCGCATTGAGTCTTAAAAAATTTTTCTAATTGATTGATTATTAAATTTAATTTGTAAGCTCATTTAAGACATCGGACGATAGGTTACTCTATACCTTAGCCTTTTTCATTCAAATTTAAACAATAAATCATGAAGTACCTGAGTTTCTTTATAAAAGTAGTGTAATTGGAAATTTGTGGTTATCATAGCAGTCATGTAGTTGCATTGAGGGGGCCAGGGTGGCAGCAAGTAAGAGAAACTATAATAAGCGCTCAAATATTTTGGTATTAACAGAAGCGCTGTTAATTGCCTACATGGGTTACATAACCCACTTTATTTTATCTCAAATAGGCATGAGCCAAGCGGTTTCTTTAGAAAAATTAATTATTAACGTTGGTCTGTTAACCATATCGATATTATTGTGTTCTCTTTCGGTAGGCCTCTATGAAGCGAAGTTAAGGGAAACTTTCCGAGGAATCATTCGCAGAATTTTTGTGAGCGTCGGTTTAAGCTATTTCTTGGTCGAAATCATCAGTAGAGCTTTATTCGACGAAATGGTAATGGATTCTTATTTCCTTCCTGCCTCTGTTTGCGCAATCATCATTACACTGGTCATATTTAGATATTTTACTAACCGATTAGGTTTGTTGGGGCTAGGTAAAGTCCGGATTCTAGTTCTTGGTGCGGGAGAAAGAGCGTCAATTATCGAAAAGCGCATGAGAAGGGATGTCGACCGAATAGGGTTCGATTTGATTGGGTTTATTCCAATCCCAGGCGATAACCGAGAGGACGGCATAAGGAAAGAGAAGATAATTCATTTGAAAGTTGATGAAACATTTCAGCAGTTCGTCGCAGACAATGGTATCGAAGAAATAGTAATTGCTTGCGACCAGAGAAGAGGGACTCTGCCTGTTGAAGTACTTTTTGACTGCAGGTTAAGAGGGATCGAGGTTACTGAGTTGCTCGACTTCATGGAGCGAGAGACTGGGCAAATTGTTGTTAACTTGATGTATCCTAGCTGGGTCATATATTCTAATGGCTTCCAGAGTCAGAACTACTTGAGAGATGCATTGGATTATAGCTTGAACGCATTTTTTGCACTGCTGGTTTTCGCTCTTGTCTGGCCAATAATGTTATTTACTGCGACTTTTATCTATTTTGACGACGGCCGGAGAACAGGTGTTTCGGTTTTTTATAAGCAGGAACGCGTAGGCTTAAACGGTAAGTTATTTAAAATTATAAAGTTTAGAAGCATGAGGCCCGATGCTGAAAAAGATGGCGCTAAATGGGCAAGCAAAAATGATGACAGGGTTACTCGAATTGGACATTTTATTAGAAAATATCGTGTCGATGAACTGCCTCAGCTTCTGAATGTGTTCCGGGGTGAAATGTCTTTTATTGGTCCTAGGCCTGAACGCCCGCAATTTGTAGAGCAACTTGTGCGAGAAGTTCCTTATTACAATCAAAGACACAACGTTAAGCCTGGGCTTGCTGGTTGGGCTCAGCTCAATTACCCATATGGTGCTAGTGTCGAAGATTCCATGGAAAAGCTTAAATTTGACTTGTACTACGTGAAGCACCAAAGCTTACTACTAGATATTTTAATTCTCATCCGCACTGTTGAAGTGGTGTTGTTTGGAAAAGGCAGATAGATGACAACTAAGCCCCAACTAAATGCAATGACAGTAGACGTGGAAGATTACTTTCACGTCTCTGCTTTTGAAAAAGTAATTAAACCCTCTGATTGGGATTCATTGTCTATCCGTGTGGAAGATAATACGAATAGGTTGCTTGACTTGTTTCAACGCAAAAACGTTAAGTGCACGTTTTTCACTCTTGGCTGGGTTGCAAAAAAATGTCCTGATTTAATTAGACGAATTGTCAATGATGGGCATGAACTTGCAAGCCATGG
>JAXHTT010000096.1:0-14810 GCA_034190055.1 Pseudomonadota bacterium
GTTCCGGAAAATCGAAAACATATAGTCTATAGCATTTGCTGCTCTGAGTCGGAGAATTGCTATTTAGTGAACAGACGTGCCGTTAATAAAGTGCGATGTGGTTAAACAATTACTTATTCCTAGTCATTTCGACGGCTGAGGGCTCACCGACAATCTGGAAATCGTATCCATACTTTCGTGCAAAACGCGCACGATGAAGATATTTGAACCACTTACTTCATAAGCTACCAAGTGATTTTTTATTGGCATAAGTCTGAACGGTTCAACATTTTCATCTTCATATTCCGGGTAGCGGAAAGGGCTGGAGGAAAGTGAAGAAATTGCACCGTATAGGTCATCTAGGTACTGGTCGGCTGATGGCTCACCCCATACTTTGTAACCATATAGCCAAATATCGATTAAATCCTCTTTTGCAAGATTCGATATTGTAATACGCATCAATTATCGACTCGTTCCTTGGCCTCATTTTTTATTGATTCTATGTCTAAGGTACCTGCTCTACCACTTTTCCTTCCTTCTTGAACAGCCGATACCAACGCTTGACGTTTTAGCGCTGCGTATTCTCTACTGGACAATAATACGCCTTGTTCTTTACCGTTTGTGGTAATTGAGACTGGCTCGGATTGCACACTCATTAGCAGCTCCCCGAATGAATTTTTAGCTTCAGTTGCTGAAATGACTTTCATAGACATGTTCCCCACTTTATACGTGATGCTTCCAAAATAGCTAATCTAGGCATTTTGTTCAATAAACCCTTTCAATCGTTCCGAAATGAAAAATCGAAAAACGTTGGTTGAAGCTTCACTTTTGAAAAAACGGCGCCTCACATTTGGCGCCGCACTCATTGTTAAGATACGGAATAAATTCAGAAGTTTCGTTAATTACCCGCTGCCTGAATAGCAGTAAGTGCTATGGTAAAGACAATATCATCAACCAGCGCACCGCGACTCAAATCGTTTACTGGTTTTCTCATTCCCTGAAGCATAGGGCCAATACACACTAAGTCGAAGCTACGCTGCACCGCTTTATAAGTGGTGTTACCCGTGTTTAGATCTGGGAAAACGAACACGTTTGCTTTACCCGCAACTGGGCTATTAGGCGCTTTGCTCCTACCTACACTTTCAATGGCCGCAGCATCGTATTGAAGTGGGCCGTCGATAAGTAAATCAGGGCGTAGTTCTTGCGCGATTTTAGTTGCCTCACGCACTTTTTCCACGTCGCTGCCTGCACCTGACGAGCCAGTGCTGTAGCTAATCATTGCCACCCGCGGTTCAATACCAAACATCTGCGCCGATTCAGCAGACTGAATGGCTATATCGGCTAGCTGCTGAGCATTGGGGTCAGGGTTAATAGCACAGTCGCCGTAAACCAAAACTTGGTCAGGCAGAAGCATAAAAAATACTGACGATACTAACGAGGCGTTTTCAGCTGTTTTAATTAACTGAAGCGCTGGGCGAATAGTGTTCGCAGTGGTATTGACTGCTCCAGATACTAATCCGTCAACGTCATCCTGCTGAAGCATCATTGTGCCTAAGGTCACGTTATCATCCAGTAACTCTTTCGCAACCACTTCAGTCACACCTTTGTGCCCGCGAAGAGCCACTAAACCTTCAACATAGCTATCTTTTATCTCACTCGGAGAAACAATTTCTACGCCTTCGCTTAGTACCACGCCTTGTTGCTCTGCAACTCGGCGAATTTCTGTTTCATCACCAATAAGAACAGGTCGTGCTAAACCACGTTTTGCACAGATTGATGCAGCAACAACGGTTCTCGGCTCATTGCCCTCTGGCAATACCACGCGCTTATTAAGCTGCCTTGCACGGTTAGTAAGGTAGAAACGGAACGCCGATGGAGACAGCTTCTTCTGGCGAGAAACTTTTTGCGTTAGTGAATTCACCCAGCTTGCATCTAAGCTTTCCGCTGTATGCACCATCACTTTTTCGATACGCTGGCTGTCATCAACCGGTACTTCTTGGTTGAATGCGTGAAGTGCTTGGGCTGTTTGCCATGTATTCGAGTTTACCAACATTACTGGCAGGCCCGTTTCCATGGCTTGACTGCATAATGCCATGATATTTTCATCGGGCTGGTAGCCACCTGTAAGTAATAGCGCGCCCAGCTTAGTCCCGTTTAGCGCAGCCAAACAGCAAGACACAAATACATCACCGCGATCGCCTGACATCACAAGTAACGCTCCCGGTTTAAGGGTATGCGTCATATTGTGAATCTCGCGCGCGCAGAAAGTAACGCTGCTTAATCTGCGTTCTGCCAGCTCCCCCTCGTTAAGCAATGTCGCATTAAGGTGCTCCGCAACGTCTGTTGCACGTGGCGAAACGAGGTCAGCACTCCAATCAATAGTACCAAGAAGGCTCAACCCTCTCTTGAAAATAGGCAAATCACGCAGGGCCTGTGTACGCTCTTCATCGTGCTCAGGCGCTTCTATTGCACCGATATCGGCACGAAGTCGACCGTGTTCATCAAAAGGCGCGTTAACCTTGTTGAAGATACAACCAACCACCTTTTGACTTTTATGACCGCCATAGGTATCGACAACGATTTCAAGGCGGTGATTAATATCCGTCGTTGACTCGTTGCCAGGCACGGTCACAAACACAATATCGGCATCAAGAGCACGGCTAATTTCTAAATTTAAACGCTCCGCATAGGGGTGATGACGGGTTGTCACCAGCCCTTCTATAACGGTTACTGCATCTTGAACGCTCTTTTCTTCAAATCGCTCAATAATTTCTTCTAAAAGCTCATCAGTATTATCACTGCTGATCATTCGCTCTACGTATTCAAGTCCGAACGGCTCTATTGGCGACACACTGGCATGATGGGCAATGATCGCTGTAGAGCGCTCTTCCCCATTGTCGCCCTTTCTAGGCTGGGCAACGGGTTTGAAAAAATTAAGCTTTATACCTTGCTCTTCTATTGCGCGAACAAGGCCCATGCTGACCGTAGTAAGGCCCACACTGGTGCCTACGGGGATCAACATAATTCTGCGAGACATAGTTACTCCTGCTATTGCCAACGTTTAACCGTTGGCCTTGCTAGTTGAATTTACGCGAAGGTCGCAGCTTCAGCTGCAATTACCCATTCTTCATTAGTAGGAACGACATAAACAGAAGTTGGTGCCGTGTCAGTAGAAATTTTTCCACCTTGCCCAAATCGCGCATCAGTATTTCTCTGCTCTTCAAGGCTAATACCAAAGTGAGCGAAATATGCCATTGTCTTTTCTCGAATGAGCGACGAGTTTTCACCGATACCACCTGTAAAGGCAATAGCGTCTAACGTTGGCACAGCTACCATGTAGCCCGCTATGTATTTAGCCAGGCGGTAGCAAAAGATTTCGATTGCCAACAGTGCGCCTTCGTGACCTTCTAGCGCTGCATCCTCCAAGGTTCTGCAGTCGTTGCTAAGCTCTGAAATACCTAGCAAACCTGACTGTTTATTTAACAGATCGCTAATTTCGTCTGCGGTTTTGCCAAGCTTTTTCTGAAGCGTACCCGGCAAGCTAGGATCTAAATCCCCACAGCGCGTGCCCATAACTAAGCCTTCTAGAGGAATGAAACCTAGGCTGGTGTCTACTGCCTGACCTTTTTCAATGGCTGACACGCTACAGCCGTTGCCTAGGTGTGCACTAATTATGCTGGTGTCTGAAACTGGCTTTTCAAGAATTTTCGCCATGCTATCAAGTATGAACTTGTGGCTGGTTCCGTGGAAGCCATAACGTCTAATACCGTGTTCACGATAAAGCGACATGGGTAGTGCATAAATAAAGGCTTTTTGCGGAAGTGTTTGGAAAAATGAAGTGTCGAATACCGCAACATGAGGCAAGTCTGGGTATGCAGCTTGAGCGGTTACAATGCCTTTTAGATTAGCCATATTATGAAGCGGTGCCATGCTCGCATACTCTTCGATTGCTTCAAGTACGCTATTATCTACAAGAGCAGCACCTTTAAACTTTTCTCCACCGTGTACAACACGATGACCAATGGCGATAGGCTTCACGCCTGTGCTTGCAATAATTTCAGAGATAGCGTTTAACGCTTCCGTATGCCCTGCTTTTGCTGGCAATGCTCGCTTCTCTTTTTTGCCGTTTAGCTTAAAAGATAAACTCGCATCGCTATTTCCCAAGGCCTCTGCAATACCAGAGAGGCCCGCTTCGCCAGTCTCGGCGTCGATAATGGCAAACTTTACTGAGGAACTGCCACAGTTTAAAACAATAACTTCTTTCTTCATTTTTGTAATTTCAATAAAAGTGGTAAGACATTCTGTTTAGCCAATTGTAGCATTTCTAAACAATTAGGTGGGTTAAACAAATGCTAAATGTTTTATAAAAATTTTCGCATGCACCTATTCTATGTAGGGTTTTATCACAAACTTTCGCTAAGTTACGGCAATCTACGCTTATTTAGAAAATTTTTATTATAATAATTCTTATATTTCAGCAACTTAGACTTTAATTCCTAATTTTTTCAAAAAAATTCAATTTTCTTTCTTGAAAAGTATTTGGGCCATTCCTATATATGTTTTGTCGGCGCTGAACAGTCAGGTCGACAAAACCGCCGCCGCAAAGTCGGGGCATATTTATTTTAAACATATTGCTTAATTTTGAGGATATGACTATGCGTACTATCG
This sequence comes from Pseudomonadota bacterium, assembly GCA_034190055.1. GTDB lineage: Bacteria > Pseudomonadota > Gammaproteobacteria > Enterobacterales > Alteromonadaceae > Alteromonas. The sequence continues at coordinate 4,648 of JAXHTT010000096.1, forward strand.
ATCTATCTCCACTTTACCGTTCATTCATTGGTTCTGACCACCTAGCATCGCTCATTGATGCAGCTTCTCGTGCAGAGAAACAGAGCACCTATCCGCCGTATAACATCGAGCTGCTTGGCGATGACAAGTACAGAGTAACCATGGCGATTGCTGGTTTTAGTAAAGACGATGTGTCAATTCAGGTTGAAGAGAATACGTTAACCATTACTGGAACCAAGAAAACGGAAGCGGAAAACAAAGACAGTAAAGAGCGTAAGTTCTTACATAAAGGCATCTCAGAGCGTAACTTTGAGCGTAAATTCCAACTTGGCGATCATGTAAAAGTGTTGGCTGCAGATATGGAAAATGGTCTATTACACATCGATATGGAGCGAGTCATTCCCGAAGCCAAGAAGCCTCGCCAAATAGAAATTGGTTCTCGTTTGCTTGAGAGTTAATACATAGTTACTTGGTTTGTTTCCCAACTTTTAGCGGCGCCTCTCGGCGCCGTTTTTTTGCTTTAATAAGTTGCAATAATACACATTGCTTGCTTAACCAAATATCGCTACTTAGCCATAGACGGCTTAGACAGCATCAACGTCAAGTGTGTAATCAGCTTTACCCGACTCACCGGACTTAAAGCTACCTCGGAAGGTCTTTCCTGTAAGTTCTCCTGTTGCACTATCTTCAATAGATACAAATTCGCTACTGGCGATACCGTTTTCAAATTTACCATTATGCTGAAGAGTAACAGTACCACGCAATCCCTTTATCACGCCGACAAAGGTTTCGAAGCCTGAAAATTGAGCTGACATTTGCGATTGATAAGACATCAAAAACTCAACACTCGACTCGCCGCTCATATCACCTGTATAGACCTGCTTGATACTGGCATGAGATATCTTTATTCCCTCTGGCCTTTCACTCAGTGTGTCTTCGTCCCATTGTGTAATGGAAAAACTTCCTTCTATTGCCATAAATATCTCTTTTATTATTAGTCTCTTGGTAAGGTTTCCATAAACTAACTTCTAAAGCTGCAAGAAGGCAACCTGAAAATTGTAACTGTTGGTTTAGATAATCCCCTTAAGCATGGCCAGACCTAAAGCATTGCAGGTACTAGCATCTTTTATCTCTCCATTGATGACTTTTTCCTTTAAGGCAGTTAAGGAAAGCGGAACAACCTGCAAGTCTTCTTCTTCAGCATCTAGTTTTTGTTCGCCTTGGGTTAAACCTTTAGCCACGTAAATATGGTACCCCTGATTACAAAAGCCGTATGCAAGATATTGAAAGCCTACATATTCCATTGATTCAGCAGTTAAGCCTGTCTCTTCTTTAAGCTCACCTTTTGCAAGCTCTACTGGGTCAGCGTCGGGGTTGCTCTCCCATGCCCCTTGGGGGAGCTCAAGCTGTCGCTCTTTGATGGTATAGCGGTATTGCTCAACCATATACACGGTATCGTCCTCAATCGGTAAGATAATGGCAAAATCAGGCTTTTCCACAACGCCGTATATGCCTTCACTCCCGCTACTTCGACGTATTTTGTCCTCTTTTACGCGTAGCCATTTGTTTTCGTAAACTACTTTTGAACTGAGCGTTTGAATTTCTGACATCGTATTCCTCGTCACTTCGCGCACGCATTCTAATAAAGTTACTTGACCAACATAGTGGGCAATGAAAACAACTCAGTCAATGGTGAAATTAGCGATAGTCCGACTGAGAACCAGATTATTCTCTTTCATTGAATTGGATAGTTCTGATAATGCTCGTGCTAACTCAACTTCGTGGTTTGCGGCAGTTTCAACGTCAACAATATCTTTTGCTACTTCTTGTGTTGTGACTGACTGCTGCTCTGCCGCCGCAGACATATTGTTGGCCATAAGCTCGACGTTAGATGCGGCATCTTTTACTTTTTCAGCCGTCTCCCGTCCCCTTCCAGTAATTTCAACCGATTTCTTCACTGCCGAAGCGCTTTTATTAACGTCCTGGACAACCACCAAACTTGCCTGTTGAAGCGACGCGAGCAGTGTAGCTATTTGAGCTGAAGCGTCTCGACTATTCTGTGCTAGTTTGCGAACCTCATCGGCAACAACCGCAAATCCTCTACCATGCTCTCCAGCACGTGCCGCCTCTATTGCAGCATTCAGAGCCAATAGATTCGTCTGATCTGAGAGAGTGTTAATAGTTTCGAGTATGCTACTAATGTCAGTCACTTGCTTTTCCATAGCCGCAGCATTCACCTCAACGTGTGTCATGTCATCTTCTAAGAGCTTCATCGCCATTCTAATTGATTCATTAATATCAAAAGCCTCTATTGCTAATTCATCTAACGATTTACTCGCAGCTAACGTGTCAAAGGCTGACTTCGCAATATCGGTACTGGTTACCGATATTTCTTCTAGCGCTGACGCGATATTAAGTGACCGTTGTTGCGTTTTACCTGCATCGTGTACCATTTCAATGCAGGATGTTTCTAATTCCGATGATAGACGCGAGCTTGCTTCAATTGATTGCTCTAATCCTTTGATTACATCTTTTAGTGCCAATATCGTAGTATTAATTGCTACGGAAACCCTTCCCAACTCATTTTGCATCGGCATCTCTACATCAATTGTTAAGTCCCCATTTTCGGCAATTTTCGCAAGATTTTGCGTAAGGCGCGTTAGTTGAGTATTGAGAATGTACAGCAGTGTACGGTAGATAATTGCAATGACCACAATGCCAACAAAAATAATGATGAGCGTTAGCACTAGGCTTAACATGGCGTTCCTGTGCATTCGTTCTGCGTTCTCGTTTACTTTTTCCCAGATATTATCAAGTATCGCCTTTACGTCTTTAATTTGTGACGTTGCAGCGCCAAACCAATCGCTGCTTGTTGGAAGGGAGTTAAAGTTAACTACCCCCGAACTAAGCTTTTGTAAAGTACGCTCAATCGTTTTTGCATTATTCGATGTCATAGCTTTTGTGAACTCAATATTGCTCTCATTAGGCAAATTATTTTCTAGCTTTCCTGCAAGGTATTGCGCCTCTTGTTGATAACCCCGTAGTTCACTTATTACAATGTCACTGGCTTCACGTTTCGCTATCGCACCATTAACTTTCCCTCGCAATTGCCCTAACCGCTCTTTTAATTGGGCTAAAAGAATAGCATGAGACAACTGTTCTTTTGAAGCTAAGCTATTGACATATATAGTTAATGAAGTAGCAGCGTTCAGCGCAGATGCGTTGAGTGAACTGTAGAACGCGAAGGCTCGAGCACCGTTTTGACTATCTACCTCTTTCCTTAAAGCGTCTTTTTCACGTAAGTAACTGATGAGCGGATTAACGATTTTAACTACTCGTTCGCTGTAGACATCAGTATTTTGAAGTAACGATATCACCTTTGAGGCAGCGTCATCTGCATGTTGACGCTGCGTATACACTTTTTCTTTCCCTTGTACCGTTGGGTTACCTAAGTAACCTGCTGTTAAGCCGCGCTCTACCGCATGATGATGGGCCACTGATTCTACAGCAGCAATCAGCGTTATAAGATCAATATCAGTTGCGGCCGCATTGGTAACACCTAATGAACGCTTAATATCTTTGAAAGATAGGTATGATACGCTTAATAAGAGAATGCCCGCACCCAACACAGACAGTTGTAGTATAGAAAATCGTTGTAACAAGCGCACCGATAGAGCTCCATGTATTCCGTACTGCTCGGGGGATAGAATGAGGAAAAATAAACCTCCTAAATCTGACTAATAAATAGACAGACCATCTCAGTATAGAAAACAATGAAATAAGCGCAAACCGGCCACATACCTAATGCCTTGTTCAGCACTTTGATACTGCCTAGAGATCGCGGTATAAACTAAAACAATCTCGGAGTTTCGCATTACAAACAAAAACGCCGAGCAAATGCTCGGCGCTTTTTAGTAATGTCAGTCTTTAGATATACTCAACTTCGATGATTTCAACTTCAACAGCACCCGCTGGCGTTTGAATAGTTACCGTATCATCAAGCTCTTTACCGATAAGACCGCGAGCGATAGGAGAGTTAACTGAAATTAAGTTGTTCTTAATATCAGCTTCATCATCGCCAACAATGCGGTAGGTAGTTTCTTCATCGGTATCAACGTTTAAAATGGTAACCGTAGTACCGAAAATAACCTTACCGGTATTTTCCATTTTAGTAACGTCGATAATCTGTGCATTTGAAAGCTTGCCTTCGATATCTTGAATGCGGCCTTCACAGAAGCTTTGCTGTTCACGGGCAGCGTGATACTCAGCGTTTTCTTTCAAATCACCGTGCTCACGTGCTTCGGCAATAGACTCGATAATACGTGGGCGTGTTTTTGTTTTAAGCTCATTTAATTCGTCACGCAGCATTTGAGCGCCGCGCGCTGTCATTGGATACTGACTCATGAATACCGTCTCACTTAGCTAGTAATTTAAACAGAAAAGTGCGCCGCGAAGGCGCACTTTTTATTCGTTCACACAAATGTAATATTGCTAGGATACCTCGTATCCTAGCGTATGTCATTAGTGTTTAATTCTAGCGTGTAGTTCTTGAACTGATGCCACTTTGTTGCGGTCATCAGCAGACTTAGCACGAATAGTTGCAAACGCAGCGTTCATCGTGGTGGTGTAAGTCACCTTGTTTACCAAGGCTTCACGACGGATGTACACTGAGTCTGTGATGGCTTGGCGACCTTCTGTTGTATTAACCAAGTAAGCATATTCGCCGTTCTTGATAGCATCAACAATGTTAGGACGACCTTCAGACATCTTGTTCACTACAGTGCTCATGATGCCTGCATCGTAAAGCTCGGTAGCAGTTCCGCGGGTTGCTTCGATGCTAAAGCCTGCTTCAACTAATGCTTTTACTAGTTCAATCATACGAGGCTTGTCGGTATCGCGCACAGAAATTAACGCTTTACCTTGCTTAGGTAGCGGTGCACCCGCACCCAAGTTGGCTTTCGCATAGGCTTCTTCAAACGTATCGCCAACACCCATTACTTCACCCGTAGAACGCATTTCTGGGCCTAGTAGTGGGTCAACGCCTTGGAACTTAGCAAATGGAAGCACCACTTCTTTCACTGAGTAGAAAGGTGGGATAACCTCTTCGTTTATACCCTGCTCAGCAAGGCTTACGCCAGCCATCGCACGTGCTGCCACTTTAGCAAGTGGAATACCCGTTGCTTTGGATACAAACGGTACAGTACGCGCAGCACGAGGGTTAACCTCAATAAGGTACACTTCACCGTCTTTAATCGCAAACTGGGTATTCATAAGACCGACCACGCCAAGCTCAAGCGCCATCGCTTTTACTTGCTCGCGCATAACGTCCTGAATGTCTTTTGGTAGCGAGTGCGGAGGCAGTGAACACGCTGAGTCACCTGAGTGGACCCCGGCCTGCTCGATGTGTTCCATGATGCCGCCAATTACAACCTCTTTGCCATCGCAGATAGCGTCGATATCAACTTCAATAGCGTCGTCTAGGAAACGGTCTAACAATACTGGTGCGTCGTTAGACACTTTAACCGCTTCGTTTAGGTAACGCTTAAGGTCTTTGAGGTCATAAACGATTTCCATCGCTCGACCGCCAAGTACGTAGCTTGGACGAACAACCAGCGGGAAGCCAATCTCTTCGGCCATAGTTAGCGCTTGCTCGACGTTAGTTACTGTAGCATTTGCCGGCTGCTTAAGATTAAGCTTGTTCACCATTTGCTGGAAACGCTCACGGTCTTCAGCACGGTCAATGGCTTCTGGTGAGGTACCGATTACCGGTACGCCAGCTGCTTCTAGGGCACGAGCAAGTTTAAGTGGCGTTTGGCCACCATACTGCACGATAACGCCTTTTGGCTGCTCTTTAGCAACGATTTCAAGCACATCTTCCAGCGTTACTGGCTCAAAGTAAAGACGGTCTGATGTATCGTAATCGGTAGATACTGTCTCAGGGTTACAGTTAACCATTATAGTTTCGTAACCGTCTTCACGCATTGAAAGCGCCGCGTGAACACAGCAGTAGTCGAACTCAATACCTTGACCAATGCGGTTTGGACCGCCGCCCAATACCATGATCTTTTCTTTGTCCGTTGGCGCTGCTTCACACTCTTCGTCATACGTTGAGTACATGTAAGCCGTGCTGGTAGAGAATTCTGCTGCACAAGTATCTACACGCTTGTAGACAGGAGAAATACCAAAACCGCGACGAGTCTCACGAATATCGCTTTCTGCCACTTTGGTTAGTTCAGCGAGACGCGCATCAGAGAAGCCTTTACGCTTAAGTGCACGCATCAAGTCAGCGTCAATACCCGGTAAACCAAGGTCAGCTACTTTTGCTTCAAGAAGAATAAGATCTTCAAGCTGTACAAGGTACCAGCGGTCGATATTAGTAAGGTTGAATACTTCTTCAACCGTCATGCCCATACGGAATGCATCACCGATGTACCAAATACGCTCTGCGCCAGGTTGGCGAAGTTCGTAAACCACTTTGTTGCGTGATTCAGGGTCTTCAAGGTCAACCATAGGGTTCAAACCTGAAGCGCCTACTTCAAGACCGCGAAGGGCTTTTTGGAGCGACTCCTGCTGGTTACGACCGATAGCCATCACCTCACCTACCGACTTCATTTGGGTAGTTAGACGGTCGTTAGCACCGGCAAACTTTTCAAAGTTAAAGCGTGGGATCTTAGTGACTACGTAGTCTATAGATGGCTCGAACGACGCGGGTGTTAAACCTCCAGTGATGTCGTTAGCCAGTTCGTCTAACGTATAACCTACCGCAAGTTTTGCAGCTACTTTAGCAATTGGGAAGCCCGTTGCTTTAGAAGCAAGTGCAGATGAACGGGATACGCGAGGATTCATTTCGATGATAACTACACGACCTGTTTTCGGGTCTACACCGAACTGTACGTTTGAACCACCGGTTTCAACGCCAATCTCACGCAGTACAGCCATAGCGGCATTACGCATTAGCTGGAATTCTTTGTCTGTCAGGGTTTGTGCCGGTGCAACTGTAATTGAGTCGCCGGTATGAACACCCATTGGATCGAAGTTTTCGATAGTACATACAATAATGCAGTTATCTGCTTTGTCGCGTACTACTTCCATTTCGTATTCTTTCCAGCCTAACAGGGATTCATCGATAAGAAGTTCGTTAGTAGGAGAAAGATCAAGGCCGCGGTGACAAATTTCGTTAAATTCATCAATGTTGTACGCAATACCACCACCGGTTCCACCCATGGTGAAAGAAGGACGAATAATACAAGGGAAACCGATACGACTTAACACATCGTGCGCTTCATCCATGCTGTGCGCAATTTCCGCACGTGGACATTCTAGACCGATGTTTTTCATCGCTTTGTCAAAGCGCTCACGGTTTTCTGCTTTATCGATAGCATCTGCCGTAGCACCGATGAGCTCACAACCGAACTCTTGAAGTACGCCGTGCTTGTCTAGCTCTAGCGCACAGTTAAGTGCGGTTTGGCCACCCATAGTTGGCAATACAGCATCTGGACGTTCTTTTTCGATGATCTTGCGAACCACTTCCCAATGGATAGGCTCGATGTAAGTCGCATCTGCCATTTCTGGGTCGGTCATGATGGTTGCTGGGTTAGAGTTAACCAAAATAACACGGTAACCTTCTTCGCGAAGGGCTTTACACGCTTGCGCGCCTGAATAGTCGAATTCACAAGCCTGGCCAATAACAATAGGGCCAGCACCAATGATAAGAATACTTTTTATGTCGGTACGTTTTGGCATAGTTGGCTAATTCCTACTGCTTGTGTTGTTCAATAAGTTCGATGAAGTGGTCGAATAACGGCGCCGCTTCATGAGGACCTGGACTGGCTTCAGGGTGCCCCTGGAAGCTGAACGCAGGCTTGTCGGTGCGATGAATACCCTGCAACGACTTGTCGAACAACGAAATGTGAGTTACTTCTAGGTTATCTGGCAAGCTAGACTCATCAACAGCAAAACCGTGGTTTTGGCTGGTGATCATAACTACATTGCGCTTAAGGTCTTTAACCGGGTGGTTTGCACCGTGGTGACCAAACTTCATCTTCACTGTCTTTGCACCACTTGCAATAGCAAGCAGCTGGTGACCAAGACAAATACCAAATACGGGCGTACCGGTTTCGACGATAGTTTTAATTGCGGTTACTGCATAATCACATGGCTCTGGGTCGCCCGGGCCATTTGACAAAAATACACCGTCAGGATTCATAGCAAGCACATCTTCTGCAGGCGTTTGCGCCGGAACCAGGGTTACTTTACAACCACGGTCAGCTAGCATGCGAAGAATGTTGTTTTTAACACCGTAGTCATAAGCTACAACATGATATTTAAACTCATTTGGTGTTACGTAGCCCTTGCCAAGTACCCAGCTGCCTTCGGTCCATGTTTTTGGCTCAGTGATGCTCACTACTTTTGCCAAATCCATGCCTTTAAGGCCAGGGAAATCTTTTGCTTGCGCTAGTGCGCTAGACTCGTCTAATTCATCAGAGCAAATAATGCAGCCATTCTGTGCACCTTTGTCTCGCAAGATACGCGTTAAACGGCGAGTATCTATATCAGCAATACCCACAACGCCTTTCGCTTTAAGGTATTCAGACAAAGTTTGCTGTTGACGAAAGTTACTAGCAACAAGAGGTAGGTCACGGATGATTAGACCTTTCGACCAGATTGTATCTGCTTCGACGTCTTCTTCGTTAGTGCCGGTGTTGCCAATGTGTGGATAAGTAAGGGTGATGAGTTGTTCAGCGTAGGATGGGTCGGTGAGAATTTCTTGATAGCCGGTCATGGAAGTATTAAAAACAACTTCCCCAACGGCGGAGCCTGTAGCGCCTATCGCCGTACCTTTAAAAACAGAACCATCCTCTAACACCAAAAGGGCAGAATTAGCCAAGTCAACCTCCAGATTAAGGATAACTATGTGTTTGTGCAGTTTTCTGCACAAACCCCACAAAAAACGGGAGTTATTGATAACAATACATCCCGTTTTACGATCTTTGCAGCTAATAAAACCGCACTCTTCAGCCATTTTACCGGCATCAGAATACGAAATTCTGGCAAATTCCGGCGAGTATACATCACTGACCGAAAATGGCAAATTTATTTGTAATAATTTACTAAAATAACGCTTTTACCACTTTTTTTGCGCAGAACCACCGAAAGTGCGGCTTATTGCTCATTTAAAGTGCAACTTTAGTTTAACACTTTAATCACGTCTTAAAGTTTGCGTAAACCCAAACGGTTTCACACCAACCTTAATTAACGCTTATAGCTTTAAATCCAGAACATCAACCATGGAGTATAGACCAGATTGTTTTCCATACAACCACTTAGCAGCATGCACGGCACCTTTTGCAAAAGTAAGGCGGCTTGATGCTTTATGCGTAATTTCTAAACGTTCACCAATATCCGCGAATAATGCGGTATGCTCGCCGACGATATCTCCGGCCCGCACCGTTGCAAAGCCTATTGTACCTTGATCACGTTCAGGCTCTTTTCCTTCTCTGCCGTATACAGCACACGTTTTCAGGTCCCGACCTAATTCGTCGGCAATAGCTTCACCAATAGCCATGGCGGTGCCTGAAGGCGCATCTTGCTTAAACCTGTGGTGTGCTTCGGTAATTTCGATATCTGCCGTTTCACCTAATACGCTGGCCGCTTGTCGAACTAGTGAAAGCATTAGGTTAACGCCCACACTGTAATTAGCAGCAAATACAATAGGAATATGCTTTGCGGCTTCATCTAACGCTGCTAATTGGGCATCATTCAAACCGGTAGTACCGATTACGACAGGCATGTTGTTTTTAACACACCACGCTAGGTTACTTTCAATCACCGACGGCAAAGTAAAGTCGATCATCACATCTGCGTCGTTGCCGCTCAAAGTCGAAAGCGCGGTGCAATCAATGTCTTTTTTACCAATACCGGCCAGCTCACCTACGTTTAGGCCAACCCAAGGTGAATCATCGCGTACTGTAGCAACGCTGAGCTCAGCGTCTTCACTTAAATCCAACGCTTCGACTAACACACGCCCCATACGCCCGTTGGCGCCAAATAAACCTACTTTCATTTATTGCTTTACACTTTTGTTAACCTTCAACTATCAGGCATTTTGCCAAATGCAGGTACTATTGCAATGTGAGATTCATATTAAATACGCATAATTAGAAACTAAGGACATCCTATTCACC
>JAXHTT010000097.1:0-14804 GCA_034190055.1 Pseudomonadota bacterium
CGCAGTATTCGCTATTTTCAGAGTGAATACTGCGTGACTAATTAATACTTTCGTTTAATCTAACAAAATAACATGCAAATGATAACCACTTTTATTACTATTATTAAATGCAAGCACTAAAAATAAAAGTAACGAAGCATTCGTGACTGAAAACGATCTATAAAAAAGCCGAACTAACAATGTTAGTTCGGCTTTATCGTACTTTTCATTTACTAGCTAGTTACTATGCAGCTTCGCTCTCATTTTCAGTCTCAACCACTTCGTGGCTAAGCAGATATTCAAAGGCTGCTAGTGATGCTTTAGCACCCTCGCCCATCGAAATAACGATTTGCTTATAAGGCACAGTCGTCACATCACCTGCGGCGAAGATACCCGGCTCAGAAGTATGACACTTGGTATCAACAACAATTTCACCATACTGCGTCATCTCTACCGTGTCCTTCATAAACTGACTGTTCGGTACAAGGCCAATTTGAACAAATACACCGGCAAGTTCGCGAGTGTGAACTTCATTGGTTGAACGGTCTTGGTATTCAATCGCGTTCACTTTACCATTCTCGGCCGTGATTTGGCGTGTAGCCGCATTTTTAATAATGGTAATGTTGTCGCGCTTTTCAGCTTGGTCGATAAGTACCTGGTCCGCTTTAAGTTCCGGCATAAATTCAAATACCGTTACTGATTTTACGATACCTGCCAAATCTAGTGCCGCTTCAATACCCGAGTTACCACCACCAATAACTGCAACATCTTTACCTTTAAAGAAAGGACCATCGCAGTGCGGGCAATATGCTACGCCGTTACCTACGTTCTCTCTTTCACCAGGAACACCGAGTTCTCTCCAGCGTGCACCGGTTGCTACAATAACCGTACGGGTGCGAATTTGCTCGCCAGAAGAAAGCGTAATCGTTTTGATGTTACCTTTCTCGATGCTGTCTACGCGTACGTGTTCTTTAAGCGTGATATCGTAATCGCGGACGTGCTCCATTAGGTTACCTACAAGCTCAGGTCCCGTTGTTTTAGGCACAGAGATTAGGTTCTCAATCCCCATAGTATCTTTGACTTGACCACCGAAAGTTTCAGCTACAATGGCTACTTTAAGGCCTTTACGAGCACTGTAAATTGCAGAAGCAACACCCGCTGGGCCGCCGCCAATAACAGTAACGTCTTGAAGCGGTAAGGCGTCGCCTTTGTTCGCTTCTTTAAGGCTAGGGTCACGCTCAATAAGTTTGTTGATAAGTACTGAACCATCAACTTTACCGTTCGCGAATAGCTCGCCATTAAGGTAAACGCTTGGTACACCTTGAATGTCGCGCTCTTGTATTAGGTTTTGATACAACCCGCCGTCGATCATTTCAGTTTTGATGTTAGGGTTAATCAAAGCGAATTGATTAAGCGCCTGTACGACTTCAGGGCAGTTGTGACAGCTTAAACTAATAAATACTTCAAAGTTAAGCGGCTCTTTAACGGCTTTAACCAATGTTTGAACGCTATCATCTAGCTTAAGTTCAGTGCCTGCTGCATGCAGCATGGCAAGTACAAGCGAGTTAAACTCGTGACCACCCGGAATACCTGAAAAACGAATTCCGGTATCTTCCCCATCAGCCTCTAGTAAAAAGCTGATAGCGCTGCGTAGTTCACCATTAGTTTCACGCTCTTCTACGTTTAGTTTCTCGCTTACTGAAGCAATGTCGGACAGAAACTTAACAAGCTCTTCGCGCTTGCTATGTTCACCGGTCTGTACGACAAAGGTTACGTTTTTTTGCATTGTCTCAGCATATGATTTCAATGCTTGTAAAATTTCTTTAGTTAACACGGTTATTCTGCCTTATTTTCGACACGCCGATCCCCGCCAACCTTTTAAGGCCAACAACATAAGCGGAAATAGGAAATTAACATCAGGGAGTGGAGACCCACTCCCTACAAACTATCTGCCTAACACTTGTGTTTACAGCTTACTGCTGTGCTAGGCACTAAGCGGTGCTGCTTAGATTTTGCCTACAAGGTCTAGAGAAGGAGCAAGTGTTTCTTCGCCTTCTTTCCATTTTGCTGGGCAAACTTCACCTGGGTTATTCGCTACGTATTGAGCAGCTTTAACTTTACGTACTAGGTCGTCTGCATCACGGCCGATACCTTCAGAAGTGATTTCCATCGCTTGTACGATACCTTCTGGGTCAACAACGAATGTTGCACGGTCAGCAAGACCCATAGTTTCGCGCATACAATCGAAGTTACGCGTGATTTCGCCAGTAGGGTCACCGATCATTGCAAACTTGATCTTGTTGATCGTGTCTGAAGAATCGTGCCATGCTTTGTGAGTGAAGTGTGTGTCAGTAGATACTGAGAATACTTCTACGCCACGAGACTGAAGCTCTTCGTATTTATCAGCGATGTCGCCAAGTTCAGTTGGGCAAACAAATGTGAAGTCAGCTGGGTAAAATACGAAAACTGCCCATTTACCTTTGATGTCTTCGCTGCTTACGTCTACGAACTCGCCGTCTTTAAATGCAGTTGCTTTAAAAGGTTTGATAGCAGTATTGATCAATGCCATGTTTAATTCTCCATTTGGTTTAAATATTTCCGCACACTAAATGCATACGGATACAAACTTTACGTATATTGTGTCGACATGGTTTTGCACTTTTGTGAAGATATTCACTTATGGTGAACTCCATGTCTCTTGAAACTGGTGATAAGAATAGCGCGCACCACTTAAAAAAACTAATTGGTAAAAATGAATCGCTTAATCAGGTTATTGAATTGAACGATGAAAATAGAATCAGTTAACTTACGGATAAGCGATACAACCTTGTTTTCAGCCTTAATATCTGCCGCGTGAGGAACAAATGACTAAACCCCGAATTCAACTGATTTCAGAAGAAATTAAGCGCATTGATAATCACGCACCATCTCGAAGCTTGCCAAAACACACAAAAATGGCACACAGCCCCTTTGTATTTTATCGAGGAAGCGCACAATTATTTTATGCAGATATCAAAGCCGGTCTGATTAATTTTCCTAAAGAGTGCGATTATCTTCCGTTGACCAGTGTGATGGGAGACTGCCATACCTCCAATTTTGGTTTTCTTACAGAGGAAGGCTCTCACGGAGATACGGTTATTTTTTCTCCCAATGACTTCGACGATGCCTGTGTTGGCAAAGCGCAATGGGACATACTTCGCTATCTCGTTTCGTTGCAGCTCGCGCAACTACACTGTAGCGGCATCGTGGAAGGTAAATACTTCGGGGAAGACGTCGATACCACTAAGCCTGTTGTTACCCATCAACAAGTCATTAGTGCGCAACATGCATTTATCAAGCGGTATGTGGCGACTTGTAAAAGAGTTATTGAAGATGCCAGCACGCTAAACGAAGCTATAGACTATTGCCCCGATGAGGTGCCGAGTAAACTCGCTAAGCTATACAAAAAAGCGAAAGCCCGAAGCGCTGGCGGTGAGGACTTTACGCTTAAAAGCGCGCTCGCTAAAGCGGTTAACTTTGATGGTAAGACATTAGCTTTCAAACCCAACAGTGAAAAGTTCTCCACCATAGATGAACGTGAATATGAAACATTACACGAAGCGTTTGCTCCTTACATGGACGACTCTATCGTTGATATTGTTAAACGCCTGAACGCAGGAACTGGCTCAGTGAATATGGCGCGCTATTATTTTTTAGTCGGGCCATCTAAACCGCATAATGAAACAAGCTTTGCACATTGCCATATTGTAGAAGTCAAACAGCAGCGTGTTGCCGCACCCATTTACTATTTCCCTAACATCAATCCGGTAAACGGTTTAAATGCCGCCCACCTCACGGCTCGCTGCCAACGACGAATGCAAAGAAAGCCCGACCTTGTTCTTGACGAAGTTAAATTTGAAAATGCTCACTACCTTGTTCGCTCAAGGCATCACGCTAAGGTGGGTATCGATCCTCACGATATTGCAATGGGCAAAAAAGCGATAAATGGTGGCTTTGAATACTTTGCAGAGTTATGCGGTTATAGCTTAGCGCTGGCCCACTGTCGTGGAGATAGAAGAAGCACGCGTTTTGCCCAATCAGCATCAAGTATTTTGTCACAAACAGAAAGTTTACTCGTAAAAATTGCAAATCTCTATGCAGAGCAAGTAGTTGAAGATCATGCTTTATTTTCGCGTCACCTCGAATTTAATTGATACTCCGAGTGAACCTTTAACCGAAACAGAAGGCTGCAAAATAAAGGCAATAGCATTATTTATCGCTTGCAAAGGTATTTGAAAAGAAGTTAAGAGTACAAGTAAGTTTACCTATTCAGTATAAGGCATTGTTTTTTAAATTAAATTCAAAAATCAGCTTGAATAAGGTTAAGTCATTTCTATTAATCACAAACTTCCCTACGGTAGAACAAGCAATAACAAAATTGCGCATCACTGCGCGCTCTTCTTTTGCAGACTCAAATAGCAAAAATACTAGCGTTGGTGATTTAAAAATAATGAAAACTACAAAGGGAAAATGACGTGAAAACATCATTAACTTTACTATCTGCAGGGATTATTTCTGCACTTTCTTCTACTGCTATACAAGCCAACGATTTAGTTATCAGTGGTGTTATAGACGGGCCTTTGAGTGGTGGTGTTCCTAAAGCCGTAGAGCTATTCGTTGTCAACGATATTGCTGACTTATCTGCCTATGGCATTGGCAGTGCGAACAATGGTGGTGGCACTGATGGCGAAGAGTTCACCTTTCCAGCTGGTGTTTCTGCAAGCGCAGGCAGCTACATTTACGTAGCTTCAGAGGTTGATGGGTTTACTGCGTTTTTTGGTTCTGCGCCAGACTACGATACATCATCAATGGCTATTAATGGTGATGATGCCATTGAGTTGTTTAAAGACGGCAGCGTAATTGACACTTTCGGTGATATTAACGTAGACGGCAACGGTACTGCATGGGAATACTTAGATGGTTGGGCATACCGTACGTCAGGGCAAACGGCTAATGGCGGTAGTTTTGAAGCATCAAACTGGACTTATAGTGGTGTAGATGCGCTTGACGGCTCAACTACAAATTCAGATGCAGCCAGTCCATTCCCTACCGGCACGTTCACTACAGAAGGTGGTGATCATGTTGTTGATGTGCCTGAAGAACCCGCAGTGGAATTGGGCGTATGCGGCGACGACGCCATGCTAATTAGTGCTATTCAAGGTAACGAAAGTAGCTCTGCTGAAGTTGGCAATAGTGTCATTATCGAAGCAATTGTGACTGGCACTCGTGCTGGCGGCTTCTTTGTTCAAGAAGAGTCTGCGGATTACGATACTGACGACAGCACGTCTGAAGGTATTTTCGTAGAGGGAAGTGTTGAAATTGCAACCGGTAACCTAGTACGCCTTTATGGTGAAGTGGAAGAAAACTATGGTATGACAACCCTTGCCATGGATAGCGATGTCGCTGCACTCGATTGTGGTGCGGTTGATTCAGTAGCGGCAGTCCAGCTGTCTATGCCGTACGAACTAGATCTTGAAACGGTTGAAGGCATGGTTGTAAGCGTAACTGATGCCACAGTAACAAGCACAAACAACCTTTGGCGCTTCGGAGAAATTGTAGTAAGCGATACGATAAAGCGTCAGCCAAGCGATATTGCAGCACCATTGTCAGATGCTTACACAGCCGCTGTTGAAGCGAGCGAGGCAAGCCTTCTAACTATAGAAGATAACAGCAGTTCGCAATATCCTGATGCGCTAAGCTATTTCCCTACTTTCAGCTACGCAAATGCCATACGAATTGGAGATGCGGTTTCTGCCTCAGGCCCATTAAATTATAGCTTTGGTACTTACAGAATTAACCCTAGCGACATTATTGAAGTAACGTCTACTCGTGAAGCTAACCCTGTTGTTACAGAGGGTAACCTATCAATTGCCACCTTCAACGTGCTTAACTACTTTAACGGTGAAGTAGATGAAAATGGTGATGTAACTTTCGATTATGATGACAATCGCGGTGCTGACGATGCTATAGCGTTTGCATTACAGCAAGGTCGTATTGTAGAGGCCATTGTTAACCTTAACGCTGACGTTGTTGGCCTAATGGAAATCGAAAACGACGGTTTTGGTGATGATAGTGCAATTCAATCACTCGTAAATGCCATTAATGCTGAGCTAGGTGAAACCGAGCAATACTCATTTATCGCTACGAGTGACGGTAGTGAAATAGGCACAGATGCCATTACAGTTGGCCTGCTTTACAAAGCATCGGTAGTAGCACCAGAAGGCGACGCCACAATTGTTGCAATGCCTGTACAACAAGTTGATGAAGATAGCCTGGCTCGTATGCGCCCTAGCTTACTGCAAACTTTCGTTCATACTGAAAGCAGTAAATCTTTCCTTGTAGCTGTCAATCATTTTAAATCTAAAGGTGGCCAATGCGCTGAAGACATAGCAGAGGAGCCGTCTGAGATCACAACGATTCAGGGTAGCTGTAACGCACTTCGCGTATCAGCGGCAATGACTTTGGGTAACGCATTAAGTGAAGAGAGCCTGCCTGAGCGCAAAGTAATCTTAGGCGACTTAAACGCGTACAGCGCCGAAGATCCTGTGGCAGTACTTACTGACTATACACCTGAAGCTCGTGGTTACACTATAATTACTGCGGTAAATACAGAGATGAACGATGGCGCTTCTGTTGAAGTTGAGTCTAGCTTCGGCTATCACAATCTAGCTGAAGAATTTGATGCAGAAGGCTTCTCATACTGGTTCTACGGTACCGAGCAAGTAGGTAGTTTAGACCACGTTCTGGCAAGTGAAGCCATGCTTGAAGACGCTATCGATGGTGCACACTGGAATATTAACTCAGTTGAAGCTTACCAGCTACAGTATGACCAAGCCCTTCGTTATTATGCTGATGAAGACGGCTACGCGTTCACTGATGTGGGTCCATTCAGAAGTTCAGACCATGACCCATTCATCGCCACATTCGATTTACAAGCGGATGTCGTTGACGACGTTGAGGATGAGGAAGACGATAACGACAACTCAGGCGGCTCAATGGGAGGAATTCTTGCTCTGCTAGCCGCAGCAATTGGCTTTCGTCGTCGTGCTACTGCTGTTAAAAAATAGTAGAAGAGAAAATTAACACCTACAAAAATTAAAAAAGCTGCCTTGAATTAAAGGCAGCTTTTTTTGTATTTTTAATTATACGTGTCCAGGTGGCTATCCTTTGACAACTAATACCTAACAATTAGCTTTGTCAGTGTATATGTGCGGAAAAGACCACAATCTATGGTTTAACGGCTACCATACCAACTAAGTCAGCAGCATTAGAGCTGTCAACTTCGACGCCAATACGCGCGATATACTGATCCCGTTTTTCCGCCTGGGTAGCTGATAATTCTCCATCACACAGCAATTTAGCAGCACGCTTTGCCGAATTCATTTGTTCTTCACTTAGTCCAGTGTCTAAATGCATTTGAGCAATAACTTTAAGCAGGCTTAGCGCGATTTGCTTGTCTTTAGGTGACAAAGTCAACGCCTGCCTTAAATTGTTATAAGCGGGGATAAGACGATTTTCTTTATAATTCACGGCCGCCATCTGCTTAAGCTCTTTGGTAGTAAACTGAATTTCGGTACGCTCTATAGACTCTTGATTGAGATACTCATTTACCACTTGTGAGGTGAAAGTATCACCTTCTATTTGCTTTCTCAGCTTATCAAGAATGCTTACACAGTGCTCACGCATACCCAATTCATGGAAGGCTTTCATCTTATCTAAGCTATCTTCCATTGACAGCCCTTCGATCGATGCTGAGCGATCCTTCATTAATTTTTCAGCTTCACGTTTCTCGTCTCTAATACACAGTACTCGGGATCTGACCACATCTATCTGTTCAGCAAGCTGGTTCTGCATGCCTTTCTGTTGCTTTAGTTCTTCAAGCTCACTTTCCGCACGTTTAAGGTACTTTTCACCTTCTCCATTTCCTAAACTTGTTGCCAAGTCAATGGTAGAACGAATAACGTTTAATGTAAGTTGCGGTGAGTCATGAATTGAGTTTTTTGCGTACTTAGCCATACTCTGAACGGCAGTGAGTTGACCGACTTTATCGTGATTAAGTCTTGCTAAATCCCACAAGCGCTTGTTTCGCTCGATATTTCGGGGCGCGAGCCGACTAGCCTCTTTCATTTGCTCGTAAGCAATATCGAACTGCTCTTTCTCAATAAAATATTGCGCAAGCAAGTCAAAAGTCAAAAACCGTGTATCGGGTCGCTGAAGTAAATCATCTACTAATAGTTGCGCTTCTTCTAGTTCATCTTGACGAAGTAACGAACGGGTCAGGCCAATATGAACCCAAGCGTGATCGACACTTTGCAATAATGTTCTAAAATAATCCTCTGCCGTTTCGTAGTCCCTAAGCTGTAATAAGCAGTCGCCTATGAGGCGCTTTATCTTGGTGTGGTAATCAGAAAGTGACGCGTCTTTTAGCTGCCTTTCGGCGTAATACATCGCCGTTGAGTAGTCGCCTGCGTGCATACAATGGAGCATTTTGTGAAGCTTTGATCGAACCTGTATAAGATACTCTAAACGTGTCTCGATCTTATTTCGCTGTAAGGGTTTAACCCAGAAATCATCCGGCTGCAGTTCTACAATACAATTAACGAGCTCAGGCGATGTCTCTGCACTAAGAAAAATGACCGTGGTAGTGTCGTTGATATGATTGAGGTGTTTTAGTTCTTCAAAAAGATGAAAACCATCTTTGTCATGACTAACGTTAAAGGCAAGCAGTACAAAGTCATATTGTCTTGCCTCACATAACCTTTTTGCGTGGAATGCATTAAATGCACTGCTTACATTTTTAATTCCAATTTCGTGTAATGCTGATGCAACAACATCGTGAACTAGCCCCTGGTTATCGATAACCAGCACATGTAGTTCTTCTCTTGGGGTGGGGGCAGGTATTTTTTCCAGCATTAACCAATCACTTCTTACATCTTTTCCCTAA
Organism: Pseudomonadota bacterium; assembly: GCA_034190055.1. Classification (GTDB taxonomy): domain Bacteria; phylum Pseudomonadota; class Gammaproteobacteria; order Enterobacterales; family Alteromonadaceae; genus Alteromonas. The sequence goes on from JAXHTT010000097.1 coordinate 8,963, forward strand.
GCGACACAATAGAACAAGAACACCCTATCGTGGACATCACTATGCTATCTAGGTGACCTCGCGTAAAATGAAAAACCCTACGTCGGTTTTTATCAATTAGCGTGGAGTATCACGCTTATGCCTAAAGCATAGCGTTATCACAACAAATATATAGTAGATTGACATTATACATAAGTATGAGGTTTTGGATACTAGCGCGGAGGGTCGATGCCGTCAGTCTCTTTCCAGCTATCGTTGAGATAGGCAACAAGTGATAGCACTCTGTTGCCCTGACCTCTGAACGCATCTACATGGCGTTTGTAAAATTTACCTGCTCCATAGCTAGCAAAATGACTTTCAAAAGAAAAGAGCCCCATAAAAAGCGAACGATTTATATATTGTTGAATGGCTTCACACCAAGACAGCCACAAAGCGCCTTCCTCAGAGGAACCGGTAATCCAGTAAATTTCGTCCCTCTCACTTTTTCAGCTTTTTGATAATTCTCTGCACAACCAATACCCGCTTTTCTATATTCAGCTTCGGAGATTGAACGCTGACAATCTAACAGTGCTTGTGTAACAAAATCCGGTAAACCATTTTCCTGAATAGAAAAGCCTTTAGTGACTAAGTCATCGACGATGTTTTCAAATATGGCTTCATCGAAAACATGTAGAGGCTGATTCGGCGCAAGTTGTTCTCTATTCATCAAAGTCTTTTACCTGTGGGCAGTTAACTAATCGTTTAATTATTAGGAAGTTGTGTAAGTTTAGAAATCAGCGAACTTATTCGCGGCGTTGAGCCATGTGGCAATTGCCTGACCACACATTTTTCGCGCTATTTTTTTATCGATAAAAGAAAAATTATTTATCGTTTTGACGACTAAAGAATTCGCACGTTTCTTGCTAATTATTCTTTAATTAGTTTTTAATTGGTCTTTAATCAGTGCGTGAGCAAGCTCCGCTGAACGGAGACTAAAACAATGACTAAAGAGAAATCTAAATAAATGAGATCAATTTGTGAGCCAAGGTATATATTTTAGAGGTGTTGCTTGAAAGCGAGCCCTCTTTTTACTTGTTATCTTCGCCTTTGCGGTAAGAACACAAGGACTACATTTAACAGTTGAAAAAACCATTTCAAGGCGTTTAAGTAGAAACATACACGTATTACGTATTAGAAGTATTTATCAGAATTATTTATCAGAATTTTTAGCAAAAAGAGTACCCAATGAGTCAAGACCAAACACAAATAGAAGAAACGGAACACCATCTAGACTTAAGAAACTTAAGACTGGACGACTATAACGATGTAAAAGGGTTGATGGACAAGGTATACGCAAACGTTGGCGGCGCTTGGCCTTACTCTAATTACAAAGCGCAAGTCACCACCTTTCCCGAAGGACAAATATGCATTGAAGATAAAGGCAAGGTGGTTGCCTTCGCCATTTCCGTTATTGTTGATTACGACCAGTTTGGTGATAAGCATAGTTATGATGAAATAACTGGTGATGCCTATCTTACGACTCACGATCCAAATGGTGATGTGCTTTACGGCGTAGAAGTTATTGTATGCCCAGAATACCGCGGTCTTCGTTTAGGTAGGCGTCTATACGAAGCGCGAAAAGAGCTTTGTAGAAACCTAAATTTAAAATCAATTATGGCAGGGGGGCGCATCCCCAACTATCGAAACTATGCAAATGAGCTGTCGCCTTATGAATACATTGAGCAAGTAAAGCTTAAGGATATTTACGACCCTATTTTAACGTTTCAGCTATCAAACGGCTTTGAAGTAAAGCAAGTAATGACCGCGTACCTCCCTGAAGATGAAGCATCAAAGGGTTATGCCACTTTACTTCAATGGCATAACATTTATTACGAGCCAGGCACGCCTTCACTAATCGCAAGCAGGAAATCGAGTGCGCGCATAGGATGCATTCAGTGGCAGATGCGCTATTTCAACAACGTAGAAGAATTACTTCAGCAAGTTGAATACTTCGTCGACGCGCTATCTGACTATTCATGCGATGTGGCCTTGTTCCCTGAATTTTTTAACGCCCCGCTTATGGGTCTTAGCCCATCCGATTCATCGATTGACGCCATTTGGCATTTGGCTACATATACCGATGAAATTTTAACTGCCGTATCTCATTTAGCGGTGTCATACAATATTACAATTATCGCGGGTTCTATGCCTGTGGTAGAAGAAGAACAGCTGTATAACGTTAGCTACATATGCAAACGAGATGGAACGATTGAAAGCCAATACAAACTTCATCCAACCCCTCATGAAAAAGAAGACTGGATAATGAAGGGTGGTAATAGCCTTAAAACCTTTGATACCGACTTTGGGAAAATCGGCGTTTTAATTTGTTATGACGTGGAGTTTCCAGAACTAGCGCGCATTCTTTCCGACCAAGAGATGCAAATTTTATTTGTGCCATTTTGGACAGACACAAAGAATGGTTATTTACGCGTGCGCCGCTGTGCGCAGGCTAGAGCTATTGAAAATGAATGCTACGTGGCTATTGCGGGCAGTGTTGGCAACCTGCCTAAGGTAGATAACGTAGATATCCAATATGGGCAGACAGCCGTGTTTTCACCCAGTGATTTCGCGTTCCCCCACGATGCCATTGTGTCAGAAACAACACCCAATACAGAGATGACGCTAATCGTTGATTTAGACCTCGACAAGCTTACCAAGCTGCAAAACGAAGGCTCGGTACGAAACTACCTTGACCGACGCCGTGATCTTTATCGGGTTGAGTGGATTGGCGATAAAAACTAACTAGGTCTTTATCAAGAAAAAGTGCTGGGGATGGTCGAATTCCAGCTTCTTTGGCTTATGGAGAGTCAGCATTCTACATAAGCCATAGAATTTCCCTCAATTTAGCGATAACATGAATTCGCGCGCAAAGAATAATGGGCTCTCTTCTCTTTAAGATAAAACACTTTGACGTCATGAAGAGGGCACTACATAAAGAGATTATTGATTTACTATGGCAAATAATTCGAAAAACGATGAGTTTCCAACCATTAGATTGGATGAAGAAGACCGTCGAGACTATCAGACTAAGAGGCAAGCTGCTCCATCAAAGGCGACCCCGCCCCCATCATCCCCTTCCGCAAACCGCCAGCCTGAAAATAGCGGAAGCGGCAACGGAGTCTGGGTTGTTTTAGTTGCCCTGATTGCATTAGCCGCATGCGGAGGCTGTTACTACTTGTACACCATGCTTGAGCAACAGAAAGCTGTGGCTGAGCAGGCCGAAAAGCGCATTATGCAGCTAGAGAACAAGCTTTCTGCGACAGGCGAAGAAATCGGCGAGTCTACTGTTGCCCTGCAGGTCAAAGTTACTGAATTGTCGAATAAGACTAATGAGCTTTGGGAGCAAATGGACAAGCTTTGGGCTTCGGCATGGCGTCGAAATCAAAAAGAAATCGCTGACCTAGGTGATCGTGTTAGTAATGTTCAAACTGCATTAAATAAAAATGTCAGCGCCATATCTGATGATGTAAAAAGCCAGGCTGCAGCAATCGGCTCTGTTAAAAACCAGCTGGCATCACTAGCCGATGAACTACTCGCTGTGAACGTTCAACTAGAACAAGCCACAAGTGACAAACAAAGTGCCCAGCAACGTGTGCGTAATCTTACCGATAAACTATCAGTGTTGGAGCAGCGCAACACGACCTTGTCTGGGCGCATAACTAGTTTAGAAAACGAGATCCGCGAGATCGCGACCAAAGTAGTATCAAGCGGCAGTGCCAGCGGGGGCGCGGGCTCCCCACCCTCACCTGCTGGCAGTTAAACCCTCGTGTTTTGGCGTTTTGTTTTCAAAACGAACAATGCAATACAGCTACACCAGATAAAAACAGAAAAAAGAAAGGGGTTAATAACCCCTTTCTTTTTTGTCGTGATACCATTACCGCCTTACCAAAACTAAGACAGGACATACTGCGCAATGAGTGACCAAGCGCCTAAACGGTTAAATAAATATATTAGTGACACAGGCCTATGTTCACGCCGAGAAGCGGATAAACTCATTGAGCAAAAGCGCGTAACTGTAAATAACAAGCCACCAGAGCTTGGCACTAAAATTGGTGTCGGCGATATTGTTAAAGTTGATGGCAAGGTGGTAGGTGCGGTAGCAAAGGATAAATCAGACAGGGTCTATATTGTTTATAACAAGCCTATAGGTATTACCTGTACTACCGAGCGCCATGTGAAAGGCAATATAATAGACGCTATCGGTCACAAAGAGCGTATATTCCCCGTAGGCAGGCTAGATAAGCCTTCTGAAGGACTCATCATACTCACGAGCGATGGCGATATCGTAAATAAAATATTGCGCGCTGAAAATGCGCACGACAAAGAGTATGAAGTAACGGTTAACCAGCCTATTAGTGAACGGTTTGTGAAGCGTATGGCGCGCGGCGTGCCCATCTTAGGCACTGTGACAAAGCCTTGTGTCGTTAAACCAACCGGCAAAAACAAATTCACGATTATTCTTACCCAGGGGCTTAACCGCCAAATACGCAGAATGTGTGAATTCCTGGGCTTTGAAGTGACTAAACTAAAGCGAACACGCATCATGCATTTAGAACTCAAAAATTTGCGTCCAGGTCAGTGGCGTAATCTTACCGAGAAAGAATTAAGTACGTTGCAGAAGGCAGTAAAATACTCCAGTAAAACCGCTTAGGTGCACTTCAATTAAAGCTTCTGAATTATATTAGAAATTCATTGTTTAATCAGTTTTCATGGTCTACTTTTACTAAAAACAATCTGGAAGTGAAAGTGCATTGGATAAGGGCCATACACATTTTGTAATCGACAAAAATACATATTTAGGAACAGAGATTTCCGCAAATTATGACCCCTTTTTTGTGGCGCTCTCCATACTGATTGCCGTCTCGGCGGCCTTGCTCAGTTTTATTTTCGCTTCACGCACCTCTCGTTCAGACTTTAGAAAAGAGCGGTTTATCTGGTCAGTTGCCTCCGCATGCTTTTTAGGCTTCGGCATATGGTCAATGCACTTCGTTGGTATGCTTGCCTATAAGCTTCCCATCTCGATAACGTATAGCCCTAGTATTACTCTAATATCAATATTGCCTGCTATTTTTGCTAGTTTCGTTGTTGTATCACACCGCCATAAAAAGAGACAAAAGCTATGGCTGGATAGTTTGTATATGGGAGGCGGAATCGGCAGTATGCATTACATTGGTATGATGGCGATGCAGATGGAGGCCACTATGGCGTACGATCCCTGGCTTTTTTTCACATCCATTATTGTAGCAGTTGTATTGGCTGGAATATCGCTAAAGGCTCACGCTTCTATTTCAAACCAAGAAGCAAGCGTAATACAGCAGCTAATTCCCGCCACCATTATGGGAGTCGCCATATCAGGGATGCACTACACGGGAATGCTGTCTATGCACGTTTATGCCATTCCCTCAACTACTTTTGTCGACGATCAAAGCCTAGAGAGTCTTGCCTATATTGTAACCTTCATGGTGTTATTTTTCTCACTTGCCTTCATCTTATTAATTGAATTAAGAGCCAGGACGCTGTCGGCCGATAGATTTACCGCTGTTTTAAACACGGTTCAAGAAGGTGTTTTCACTTTTGACTCTGACGGAAGGCTGGAATTTGTCAACCCCGTAGTTTTAACTATGTTTGGATATGAAGAGCATGAGCTGAAAAATCGTCGCGTCAGCGACCTCGTGAGTCAGGCCGGCTCGGCAAACAGTACATTGCTTAACGAAGTAATTAAAGCTGCCGAAGGGAAGTCTCTAGGAAGTATTCCACAACGGATTGATGGAGTACGAAAAAACGGGTCTACATTTCCTATTTCTTTTTTAATAAATAAACTTCC
>JAXHTT010000098.1:0-14682 GCA_034190055.1 Pseudomonadota bacterium
CCAAGTCGTTGGTCTGGTGAAACCAGAAACTGGGATAAGATCGGAAGCGTAGAGCTAAATCCGGAGAATAAAAAAGAAGCAGCTTAACAGCTCAGGCGACAACTACCTTGAAAAACGCCGGTAGTGGTAAATCAAATACTTTAACGAAATTGTATTCTGAGCTATTTACTTCGCATGAAGAAAAACTTAAAGATGTAAGCAAATTTTTACTAATTGACTTCAATGGAGAGTATACAGGAAATCAACTAATTGGAGACCCTAACAATAAAAAAACATATAAACTAATTACTGGCCGACACCAGGGTGATAAGTTTCCATTGCCAAGTTCCCAAATATGGAACACCGAAATATTGGCTTTGCTTTTCCAAGCGACAGCGAACACCCAAACCCCTTTTCTAAATAGAGTAGTAACAAAAAGAGAGAAGCATGCTGATCGAGATAATAGTTTAAAGGACTATGTTTTAGGTATATTTCATCTTTGCTTAGTTAACCCTGCCCAAAACAAAGAATTTCTAATTCATCTAAAAGTTATTGCAAAGCATCTTAAACATCAGGGCTTAATCGATAAGCTAGATGGAATGTTTTGGTATGATCAAGGTGAAAAGTTTGCATATAAGCCTAACCAAGGAGCAAACTGGGAATGGTTTCAGACGGAGCAAAATTTTAATGACAATCTAAGACCAATACTTCAGGCTGTCGATACTAGTCGTGTCGATACTTTTGACGAGCTGATAATCCGAATTAATATCCAACTGCTAAGTGATCTAACGTACGGCTATATACAATTCGATCACATCCAACCGTTATTAAAGAGGGTTGAGGCATCAATTAAGGACTTAGATAAAATATTTCAGATTTCCGATGAAAATATTTCGTTTAAGTTACTCAATGTAGTTTCGTTAAGAAACTGCAATCAAGCAATAAAAAAAATAGTACCCTTATTGTTAGCAAAGATGTTCTATCAAGAGCATAGAGATTCTGTAGAAACGCCACCAAATAAAACCCTTCATTTCATTATTGATGAAGCTCACAATATCCTATCCCAGCAATCAAACAGAGAACACGAAGTATGGAAAGACTACAGGCTAGAAATGTTCGAAGAAATTGTAAAGGAAGGACGAAAGTTTGGGATGTATTTAACTCTATCTAGCCAAAGACCAGCAGATATTTCACCTACGATAATGTCACAGATCCACAACTTTTTCATTCATAGGTTAGTGAACGATAAAGATCTTTTACTAATTGATAATACAATTAGTACGCTGGACAAAATGTCAAAAAGCCTAATACCAAATCTATCAAAAGGTAGCTGTGTTATTACGGGAACTGCTTTTGACTTACCACTTGTTATGCAAGTTGACTATATTAATGATAAAGAAAACCGGCCCGATAGTGATGATGTAGATTTGAGAGCTCTTTGGAGCATCGACGAGTAATTCAGCTTTATAGGAATATTTCAAATTTCCAAAAAAAACGAGCTCTATTTGGGAGCTCGTTTTTCGTTTACTCAGTTTCCAACTTCAATTGTCGTATTCAACACCCTATTCCTCAGCATAGCTCTCAATGCTAGGGCAAGAACAGATAAGGTTACGGTCGCCGTAAACGTCATCAATACGATTAACCGTTGGCCAGAACTTGTTTCTGTGTACTTCTGGAGCTGGGTACGCCGCTAACATGCGGTCGTAACTGCGGTTCCAGTCGCTGTCGCAGATATCTGCTAGTGTGTGCGGTGCATTGTGTAGCGGGTTGTCTGTGGCATCCCACTCGCCGCTTTCTACTTTCGCAATTTCTTGGCGAATGCTAACCATGGCGTTGATGAAACGATCTAGTTCGTACTTCGCTTCCGATTCGGTCGGCTCAATCATAAGCGTACCCGCTACTGGGAAGCTCATCGTTGGCGCGTGGAAACCATAGTCGTTTAAGCGCTTCGCGATATCTAACTCGGTTACACCGCTTGCTTCTTTAAGCGGGCGAAGGTCAATAATACATTCGTGGGCTACGCGGTCGTTGTTGCCTTTGTAAAGTACTGGAAAGTGCCCTTCTAGCTTCTTAGCCACATAGTTAGCGTTAAGAATAGCGACTTCAGTTGCTTTGCGTAGGCCTGCGCTACCCATCATTTTGATGTACATGTAGCTAATAGGCAGAATTGATGCACTGCCCCATGGCGCTGCCGATACCGCACCGCAGTCTTTGCCTGCTGTTTCTACGTTAACAACCGTGTGGTTTGGTAGGAATGGCGCAAGGTGCGATTTAACACCAATTGGTCCCATACCTGGGCCACCACCACCATGTGGAATACAGAAGGTTTTGTGTAGGTTAAGGTGCGACACGTCTGAACCAATAAAGCCTGGTGATGTAATGCCCACCTGCGCGTTCATGTTCGCGCCGTCCATATAAACCTGGCCGCCGTGTTCGTGAACAATGTCACAAATCTCGCGTACGGTTTCTTCATACACACCGTGGGTGGACGGGTATGTGATCATGGCGCACGATAGGTTCTCGCCTACTTCTTCCGCTTTCTTGCGAAGGTCGTCAAGGTCTACGTTACCGTTAGCGTCACAAGCCACTACTACCACTTTAAGGCTAACCATTTGTGCCGAAGCAGGGTTAGTACCGTGGGCCGAGCTTGGAATTAGGCACACGTTTCTATGGCCTTCGCCGCGGCTTTCGTGATAGCGCTGAATAGCCAATAGGCCTGCGTATTCACCTTGCGCACCTGAGTTAGGCTGCATTGAAAGCGCGTCGTAGCCTGTTACGTTAATTAGCCACTCGGCTAGCTCGGCAATCATTTCTTGATAGCCTACTGCTTGGTCTAGCGGCGCAAATGGGTGAAGCTGACCGAACTCAGCCCATGTTACTGGGATCATCTCAGCCGTCGCGTTTAGCTTCATGGTGCACGAACCCAACGATATCATTGAGTGGTTAAGCGCCAAGTCTTTGTTTTCAAGGCTCTTGATGTAACGAAGCATCTCTGTTTCAGAGTGATACTTGTTAAACACTTCGTGGGTTAGGAAGTCGCTTGTACGTACTAAACTTTCAGGAATAGATTTTACGTCCTGCGTAGTTACTTCAGCGTCTAGGCCTTCTACTGTTAGGCCGTGCTCTTCACCAAGTAATACGTCGAATAGCGCAACAATGTCTTCGCGTGTTGTGGTTTCGTCAAGAGATACACCTACCGCACCTTCAAGGTCGGCACGCAGGTTCATGCCTTTTGCGTAGGCGCTTGCCAGTACGTCTTCTTTGTTGTTAACCATTACGGTTAACGTGTCGAAGTAGGTGCTGTGTTTAAGGGCCACGCCTTTTTCAGCACCTTTCTGGCTAATACCAGTGGCAAGAATGTCGGCAAAGCGGTGAATGCGCTCAGCAATAGTTTTAAGGCCTTGTGGGCCGTGGTACACCGCGTAGAAGCTTGCCATGTTGGCTAGCAGCACCTGCGCTGTACAAATGTTCGAGTTCGCTTTTTCGCGGCGAATGTGCTGTTCGCGGGTTTGTAGCGCCATGCGAAGTGCTGGGCGACCACGGGTGTCTTTACTTACACCAATAATACGACCAGGTAGTGAACGCTTGTAGCTGTCGCGTGTAGCAAAGAACGCCGCGTGTGGGCCGCCATAGCCCATAGGTACACCAAAGCGCTGTGCACTACCAAGTGCAACGTCTGCACCTAGCTCGCCAGGCGACTTAAGCATTACTAAGCTCATAAGGTCAGCGGCTACTGCCACAATGCCTTTTTTCGCCTGTACCGCAGCAATGATGTCGCTGATGTCTTTTACTTCACCGGTAGAAGTTGGGTATTGAAGTAGCGCACCAAAAATATCGTGCTCTGCTGCTTCTTCTGCCGCACCTTTAATGATTTCAAAACCAAACATTTCAGCGCGGGTTTCTACCACGTCAACGGTTTGCGGGTGAACGTCGTTTGCAACAAAGAAGGCATTCGCTTTTTTGTTTTTAGATACACGCTTAGCAAGGCCCATGGCTTCTGCTGCCGCTGTACCTTCATCTAGTAACGATGCTGACGCTAGCTCTAGACCAGTTAGGTCAATGGTCACTTGTTGGAAGTTAAGAATGGCTTCCAAACGACCTTGGGCAATTTCTGGCTGGTAAGGCGTGTACGCTGTGTACCAACCTGGGTTTTCTAGTACGTTGCGAAGAATAACGTTTGGTACGTGGGTATCGTAGTAACCCATACCAATGAAAGAACGGTTAATTTTGTTCTTTTCTGCAACGGCTTTCAGTTCACTTAATGCTTCAACTTCTGTCGCCCCTTCACCACATTTTAGTGGCTCTGGTAGCGCAATACCTGCCGGTACAGTTTGCTCAATTAAATCGTCTAGTGAGCTTGCACCAATAGCAGACAGCATTTCTTCAATTTCGCCTTTACCCGGGCCAATGTGACGGCGGATAAATGTATCTTTTTGCTCTAGTTGAGCCAATGTAGGGGAAGTATTCGACATAACGTTGTTAAGCACTCGTAATGGTTGCCGCAAGGGCGCGTTAAATCTTTAAGTTAAAAAGGGGCTGAATTATCTTCATGCCCCTTTTCAAAATATGGTTCTTTTAAAACTGCGTAACGAATTACTCTTCGTCTATGCTGTTTTCGTAGCCTTCAGCGTCTAGTAGACCTTCTACTTCAGCCGCGTCGTCAGCTTTAATTTTGAATAGCCAACCGTCGCCGTATGGGTCAGAGTTAACTAGTTCTGGTGAATCTTCTAGGTCTTCGTTTACTTCAACCACTTCACCTGAGATTGGCGCATATACGTCAGATGCTGCTTTTACCGATTCAGCAACACATATGTCGTCACCAGTGCTTACTGCATCGCCAACATCTGGCAATTCAACGAAAACCATGTCGCCAAGTAAGCCTTGTGCGTGCTCAGAAATACCTACAGTGAAAACACCGTCACCTTCAGGGCGAACCCATTCGTGCGTAGCGGCATAGCGTAAATCAGTTGGGATGTTGCTCATAATCGTTCCTGTTATTCTCTGTTAACTTATAAAACACTTTTTCCATTGCGAACAAAGGAGGGCTTAACCACTTTTACTGTAACCCACTTTTTGCGCATTTCCACTTCTACTGTTTCACCAACATCACGTGGTACTCGTGCCATCGCAATTGAGTGACCTAGTGTTGGAGAGAAAGTACCTGAAGTGATAACGCCTTCGCCGCTTTCTGTTTTCACTTTAAGACCGTGACGCAGCACGCCTTTTTCAGTCATTACCAAGCCTACTAGCTTGTCGGTACCCGCTTCACGCTGCGCTTCTAATGCTTTACGCCCTACGAAGTCACGATCAACCGGTTCCCATGTAATTGTCCAGCCCATGTTGGCAGCTAGTGGCGATACGGTTTCATCCATATCTTGGCCGTATAGGTTCATACCTGCTTCTAGGCGAAGAGTATCACGCGCACCCAGGCCGCATGGCTTAACGCCCGCGTCTAGTAGTGCTTGCCAGAAGCTTTCCGCTTGCTCAGCTGGCACCATAATTTCGTAACCTGCTTCACCGGTGTAACCTGTGGTTGCGATGAACAAGTCTTCTGCTTGTACGCCAAAGAATGGCTTCATGCCTGCTACCGCTTCTTTTTGCGCTGCGCTGAACAAAGTGGCTGCTTTTTCTTTTGCGTTAGGGCCTTGAACCGCAATCATGGCAAATTCAGGGCGCTCGGTGATGGTTACGTCAAAGCCTTCTGCTTTGCTCATTAACCAGTTCATGTCTTTTTCGCGGGTTGCTGAGTTAACCACTAGGCGGTAGTTAGTTTCGTCGAAGTGGTAAACAATAAGGTCGTCTACAACACCGCCTTCTTCGTTAAGCATGCCGCTGTATAGCGCTTTGCCTTTGTCTTTTAATTTTGCCACGTCGTTGGCTAAAAGGTACTGAAGATACGCTTTGGCTTGCGCGCCTTTTACGTCAACAATGGTCATGTGAGACACATCAAACATACCCGCGTCTTGACGCACAGCGTGATGCTCTTCAATTTGTGAACCATAGTTAATTGGCATATCCCAGCCGAAGAAATCGACCATTTTGGCACCGGCTTCTAGGTGCTTCGCATGTAGGGCGGTGGTGTTAGACATTCCACTTACTCTTTTTAATTGAAAGGTAGAAAACGAGAATGAGTATAGTGAGCTAACGTTTGTGCAACAAATTGGAAATATTTATCAATACATTTAAAAAGCAAATGTATTCTTGGAAAAACATGAGAAAAGCAAATATGTAAGCGTTTACCGCGCTATTGGATAGCTTAACAAAGATCGCAGCCACAACTATCGAACCTGAAAAAACTCAATATTAGATGGTGTTTAGAGCAGGGAATTACAATTTAACACCTAGCTTTTTTTGAATCATTGCTGGATGCTTGCTGCGCAATTGTTGAGGGCGTTGTAAGGAATGTTTAAATACTTATTAGTAGCCTGTTGGATGTTGTTCGATAGCAAGTGTGCTAAATGCACACCTCACCATTTTGCCAAACATTTGCAAGTGCGTTGTGTTCGCTTAGCTCTACAAAGTTCGCACGCTGCCCCACTGCAATACTGCCTAGTTTTTCGTTAATGCCCATAAACACAGAGGGTGCCGCGCTTGCCATATAGCTCGCTTCTTCTAGCGAAATGCCTATATCGTTAACGCAGTTTATAACCGCGCCGTGCATGTCTAAGCAACTTCCGGCAAGGGTGCCATCAGGTGTAGTAAGTTTGTTTCCAACACGAGTAATATGCGTATCGAAAAAGTCTATAACATCTTCGTCGGCACCTACATGGGCCATTGCATCGGTAACCAGCATTAACTGCGATGGCCCTTTAGTTTTAAAGGCAAGTTCAACGGCTTTAGGGTGTAAGTGCTGATGATCGACAATAATGCCGCAGGTGTTGTTGCTTAAAAGCGCTGCGCCAACCATGCCAGGTTCACGTGAGGTAAACGGCGACATAGCGTTGTATAAATGAGTAAACCCAGTCGCGCCTGCTTCTATCGCCCTTTCAACCATATCAAACGGTGCATTAGAGTGCCCCAGCGCTACAATAACACCTTGGTTTACCAAGTCTCGAATAACATCACACGAAGTATTTTCTGGCGCTACGGTAATCATTGCCTTGCCAAGATCTTTTCGGGTATAAGTGGCAAGCTCTCTGTCCGTTAATGGCCGTATATATTTGGAAAGGTGTACGCCTTTTTTCTCAACGCTTAAGTGCGGCCCTTCAAAGTGAATACCTTCAACACTTGGGTGGCCGCTTTCTATTGCTTCACTAACCGCATTGGCGGCGCTTTCTATGGTTGCTATGTCATCGGTAATAAGCGTAGGGAACAATGTGGTGGTGCCAAACTTACGATGGGCTTTGGCCATTATTTCTATGCTTTTAAACGTTGGTGCGTGATTAAACATAACGCCACCGCCGCCGTTCACCTGTGTATCTATATAGCCAGGAATAAGCCTGTTAGACACCCGCTCAGGAATTTCTTCACGCTGCTTTTTTGAATCAGAAAGTGCTTCGATGTGAGTAATTACGCCCTCTTTGATTGTGAGTACTTGGTTCTTTTCCCAGTTACCATTTATCAAAACGTTTTCGGCTAAAATTGTCTTCATCATTGTGCTTTCATTTTCCTAATTAAGTGCGGTTGTAGCATTGTTTATTTGCTGCTTATAACGTTGCTTTTTTTTCGTCGCTCTTCTCAATACTTACACCGAAATTTGCCGCATGAAATATTCATCAAGTCTTTGCGGCAATTGGCAGCTACAGGCCATCATAAAATGCTTGAGCATATTTGATAGCGCCCTGTTGTGGCGATAACTCACATACTTGCAGGCGGGCACGTGTTTTCTCAGAAAAGAACGGTACATACACATCGCTTAACCCACCAATTAAAGCAAGGTTATACCCGTTATCTCCTAAAAGCTGCTGTGCCATAGTTTCCAAGTATTCCGCCCCTTCTTTAAAGATGCATGTCACTTGGCTATTACCCTCATTTAAAAGTGGCAGCATACAGGGTACTAAACTCGCGTAATGATGAGTGTTAAACCCAGCGCACTTAGCCACTATGCTGTCAGCGTTCGTTGTGCCTAGTTCTGCACATACTATTGCTGCTAGCTCGTCTTTGCTTCGAATGTTATCTATACATAGTAAGGTGTGCTGAATAGCTTTTAAACCCAGCCAAGCGCCACTAGCAAAGTCGCCAACAGGAAAACCGTGGCCACCTAAGTCTGTAAACTTACCATCATTAAATACGGTGCCAGCCGACCCCGTACCCACAATAATTACTGCACCGGGCTTACCGTTGTGAGCACCTACGCAGGCAGCGCGTAAATCACTCAGTATATGAAGCGCGTAAAAGGGATGCGCCCAGGTTTCAAAACGCGCTTTTGCGGTGCTGATATTCGCGCCTGCAAGCCCAGCTGCTACTACACACTGTGATAGCGTAATAGGTGTTAGTCGGGCCTCGCTATTTTGTGAAGCCAGTAAGGTATTAGCAGATGTTATAGCCTTTTCTATTCCCTCCATTATGGATGCTTTTGCTAGCGTTTCGTCACGCATTATATTAGCCGGGCCGCTAATGCCCTCACCTATCTGCGTGCCGCTCTTGTCTTGTAAAATAACTCTGCATTTGGTGCCGCCGCCATCTATGCCAATAAAATACAGGTTAGAGTTCATTTACGTTCTCGCAGATTAAGTAAGTGATTAATTTAACTCGCCAATTTAAATGCTCAAATTTGATAATTACATTAACTAACTATCCAAAGCAGGGAAAAAATTAGCGTGTGTGATATTACCGCAAAGTACTGATTACCCGAAGCGTAAAGTCACAGAAGTAAATTGAAGCTAGGTTGGTTAAAGAATTCAGGCTTTCGCTCGATTTCATTTACAAATATAATCTTAGCAAGCACATACATTAGAAATACTGATAAATATGAAGCAGCTTTCTTTAGACACGCTACGCACCTTTGTAAGCGTAATTGAACTTGGTGGCTACGCCAAAGCTGGCGACTTTTTGGGGCGCTCTCAGCCAGCTATCAGCTTGCAAATCAAAAAGCTTGAATCGCAGCTAGACCGAAAGCTGTTTACGAAAGTCGGCCAGCGCCATGTGCCTAGTGCCGATGGAAACTGGCTTTACCCAAAAGCGAAAGAACTGCTAGAACTTAACGACAATATTTTTAGAAGCCTTACTCCTGCGCCTTTAAGCGGTAGATTGCGTTTAGGCATTCCCAACGAGTTTGCTTCTACCCTACTGCCGGGCTTAATTGGTGAGTTTTCAAAGCGCTACCCAGATGTATCGTTAGAGGTGACGTCTGCGCTAAGTCGCGATCTGCTTCACCCGTCTCAACGAGATCACTTCGATTTAATACTGGCACTGGTGAACCCAGATGAACAAACAGAGGGAGAAGTAGTAATAGAAGACGATGTGGTGTGGGTAGGTGATACCTCTCACCCGTTGGTAGGAAATAACATCCCTTTAGTGCTAGCGCCGGATGGCTGTATGTACAGAAGCCGAGTAATTGAACAGCTAAAACAGCAAACCTTCGCCTGGAAAATTAGCTATACCAACGCCGATTTGGGCGGGCTTGTGGCTGCTATTCAACAAGGCCTTGGCGTGACTGCATTGGCGAAGTCGAGCTTACCAGCAAATCTAGCGGTGCTGAACCACCCGCACTTGCCTAAGTTAGGCAAGGTCAACATATGCCTATTTAACCAAGACACCCAACACCCGGTTATCAGCAAAACACTCGCCGAATTTTTTAAAGTACGCCTAACGCAATAAAGAAAAGGGGTCAGAGTACTTTTTCTGCCCCTCCATCCGTATGCTAATTAGTGTTAACCATCGCTTGTGATGGTGTCGATAAGCTCAGCAAGCACAGTTTCTGCTTTACTGGTTTCAACCTGGCAGGTACCTGCGTTCATGTGACCGCCGCCACCATATTTCAAACACAGCTCACCCACATTGGTGTTAGAGCTACGATTAGTAATAGACTTACCAATCGCAAACACCACATTCTGCTTTTTAAGCCCCCACATTTTGTGGATAGAAATGTTGCAGTCTGGGTACATGGCGTAAATAACGAAACGGTTTGTGGCGTAAATGGTTTCTTCTTCAGTTAAATCGAGTACCACAAGGTTATCGTGTACAGTAGAGCACTTAGCTATTTGTGCTTTAGCCATTTCATTGTGCTCGTGATACAAACTTACACGCTCAGCCACATCTTCCATTTGTAGTATTTCTTCAATACTGTGGTCTTTACACGCATCTATCAGCTTCATCATTAGCTGGTAGTTAGAGATTTTAAAATCTCTAAAACGGCCAAGCCCGGTACGCGCGTCCATAATGAAATTCATAAGCACCCAGTCGGTAGGCTCTAAAATTTCTTCTTTTGAAAACTGCGCTGAGTCGCCTTTATCTACCGCGTCCATCATATCTACAGAGATATTTGGGAATTTCTCGGCTCCGCCATAATAGTCATACACTACTCGAGCGGCTGACGGTGCTTCAGCATCGATAATATGATTCTCGATATTACTAGCGTTTCGCACGGTTTCACTAAGATGATGATCAAAGGCTAAATGGCAGCCTTCAACGTAAGGCAAGTTAGTTGTAATGTCGTTCTCAGTGATGTCTATTTTGCCATCCTGCATGTCCTTAGGATGCACAAACAAAATATCATCAATCATGTCTAAGTCTTTAAGTAAGACTGCGCATACTAGCCCGTCAAAATCACTTCGGGTAACTAATCTAAACTTTCGTTCTGACATCACGTGTTTCCTTTATTAACGATTATCAAGTAAGTGTAACAGCTGGTAAAAATTTTGAGAGATTACCTATACAGAATTTAACCACTTAATAAATAAACTCGACGAAAGTATATATAACAATCTGATTAAAATAGCGTTTTATAGCCAGAAGCTTACTAAACGCACCTAAAAAACAAGAGGCTGATCTGCCTTTGCTAACGAGCAGTTAAAGCTTGGTTTGTTGACTTGCGCCAGTTTGAATGCAATGACAGCCCATAGGCTATCTTCCGCTTTTTATGAATGCTTTCGGGGGATACTGTGAAGCGATACTTTTAAGCCCACATCACCATGATGGCAGCAATACCAATAAGCAACAGCCCAATAACTTCGCGTTTTGTAACTGCGTTTTTTAGCCAGAAATGTGAGAGTACTAAAGTGAGTAAAACCTCTAGTTGCCCAAGCGTTTTCACTAGCGCCACATGTTGTAGCGCCATTGCAGTAAACCAGCATATAGAGCCTAAACAGCTAACTGTACTTATCGCTAGCACTTGTTTTTTAGCACTTACTAATTGCCTAAATACGAAGGGTTTGGTTAGCGCAATATAGCCACTTAAAGCTACCGCCTGAACGCATAGCACCCATAATAGAACCCAAGCTGCGGCGAGGGTGTATTGTATAGTGAGCATGTGGCTAGCTTCGCGCACTAGCAGTGATGTCAGCGCAAAGCAGGCACCACAAGCTATACCGATAACCATGGTTTTCAAACTAATACCATGAATTCGGTTACCACTGCTTAATACAAATACAGCGACACCGCCTATGACTATTCCTATCCAACCAATCGGCGTTAAGTAACTGCCAAAAAAGAGCATGCCTACCACACCCGCAACTAAGGCTTCACTTTTTGCCAAGCCTGCTCCAATAGCGAAGTTCTTTTGCTTAAACAAAATCACCATTAAAGAAGTGGCCGCTATTTGAAGCAGTGAAGCATACAAGATCACTGTGATAAATGAGCCCGTAAATTGCGGCAGCTCGCTGGCACCGCTGCTATAGAGTATAAGCAAATAAACAAGGGCTATGGGCGGAGCCAAGATAAAGCGAGATAGCGTAACACCAGAGGTGTTAACTGTACCACTCAGTTTGCTTTGCAGCGCATTGCGCACGGTTTGCATGATTACCGCGCCCAATGTGAATAAGATCCAACTCATTAGCGTCGCTTTACCTTTAAAATAATTTTACTACGTGCCGTTCAAGCACTTTTATTTGGTAGTGACTTCGCCACCAGACAATGCCTGTAGACGCTTTGCTTTAAAGTCACTTTCGCGCTTCCAATAAGGCCAAACATCACCTTGGGCATAATGAGTAAGCAGGGTTCCAATAAGGGAAAGATCTTGTTTTACGCCACCTAATGTCCAGCTTGAAAGATAGTCATCATCGGCTTTGTGATAGCGATTGGTGATAAAACTTGGGTCGGTATCGCCTAAGCTCATGAACAAAATAGAGGGCACGCCCTGTTTCGCGAGTGCGAAATGATCAGAGCGGAAGAACAGGCCATTTTGAGGACGCGGATCCATCTTAACCCTTCTATCTTGCAGTGAAGCTGCCGTTGCTAAATCATCTTCAATAGATAAGTAGCCTTCGCCATACTGCAAGGTATAGTCAACATCATCGTTTACATTCATACCGTCGATGTTTAAAAACGCTACCATGTTCTTGGTGGGCACAGGTGGGTTATTTGCAAAATAATCAGCCCCCAACAGCCCCGTTTCCTCTGCGGTAAACGCGCTAAACATTACAGTACGAGAGAATGCTTTTTCCGTTTTCGTAAGGGCGTCGGCCAGGGTTAATACCCCTGCTACACCTGAAGCATTATCTACCGCACCATTATAAATAGTAGTTTTGCCGTTCTTCTCTACTTTACCAAGGTGGTCCCAGTGAGCGTGCAACATTACCCACTCATCTGGCTTTGAGGTGCCTTCTAAAATACCGGCAACATTCTGCGATTCAGCATGCTCGATAGCATTGTTAAACTTTAGCGATGCGGCGGTGTTTAAAGAAATAGGTGTAAAGCCAGGCGTGGATGCTTTTCTTTTAAGCTCGCCGTAATCTAAGCCTGCTTTTTCAAAAAGCTCCCTGGCAGCGTTAAGGTGGAGCCACCCCATTACGCCTACTTGTGACGCATTATTGTTGTCATCGACTAGGCTAAACTTAGTATTAGAATTTGAATTTTCGACAACGCCCCAGCCGTAGCCAGCAGGCATGGTTTCATGAACAATGAAAACAGCTTCTGCGCCTTGTCTAGCGGCTTCTTCGTATTTGTAAGTCCAACGACCATAATAGGTCATGGCATTGCCTTGAAATAAATTTGGATCTTTAGAAGCAAAACCTGGGTCGTTTACCAGCATTACGACCGTTTTACCTTTTACATCAAGGCCGGCGTAATCATTCCAGTTATACTCGGGCGCATTTATACCGTACCCCACAAAAATCAAACCACTATCAGTTAGTGAGTATTCATTTACTATACGTTGTGTTCGTGCAGTAAACTCATTTCCCGCTTCAAAAGAAAGGTCGCCAATGCTTAATGAACTCATATTGCTAGGCGTAATTTTCGCGAGCGGCACAGCTTGCGTATAGCTGTCACCAAAAGCTGGTTTTAGCCCTAATTTTTTATACTCTGATACCAAGTATTCTACGGTTTTCTTCTCGCCTTTTGATAACGGCCCTCGCCCTTCGAACTCATCACTAGCCAATGTTTTAACGTGCTCGCGATAAACATCTAAATCGATAGGGGTATTATTCAGCTTCATTTTCTCGCTTTTTAGCGTTGCTAAAGATGCTCCACCGGCGTTGTTGGTAGTAGTTTCGGCATTCACTAAGCTAATAGAAAGAGCAGCGGTAAGTAGAGAGGCGAAAGACAAGACTCGAAAAGGTTTGCAAAGAGAAATAGTCATAAACCGTTGGTAGAAATAAAAAAGGATACCGAAGAGTATCCTTTACCGCTGACTATCTCAATGCCAAGAATCCAAGAATGGGGTTTAAAGACCCATGGCGTGGCTGACGAAGGCGTTTTTGATGGTTGTGAGCTTGTCTGTGGCTGAAAGCCCTATGCCCCGAACTAGTTTTTTGAGCGGGTCGTTGCCGTCGAATAAGAATTTGAAGCCATCCATTGCCGCTATCATTTTCGTGGCTTCTGTCTTACGGCTTCGCTCGTAGCTGCGCAGGTGCTTATATAAACCTATGTCTTTACCGGCAGCACTCAGACTGCTTAGTGACTCAGCCAACGCTAGGGCGTCTTGCATACCCAGGTTTGCTCCCTGCCCAGCTAGCGGATGAATGGTATGAGCGGCATCGCCCACCAGTACTACCCCGTCTTTAGCCCATTGCCTTGCATAGCGCATGGTTAATGGAAACGCGGCGCGCTCGGTTTCAAGGGTAATAGTACCTAGAACACTATTACTTGCGGCAGTTAACGCATGGCAAAAAGCGTCGTCATTCAATGCCATTAGCTCGCTTGCTTGTTCTGGCGTTTGAGACCACACAATTGAACAAACGTTTGGCTCGGCCATTGGAAGTAGCGCTAGCGGGCCTGTAGGGGTAAACGCTTGGCGCGCCACATTGTTGTGTGGCTCATCGGTTTTAATGTTGGCTACTATGGCCGTATGCTCATAATCTTTAAAGGTAATTGGCAGACCCGCCTGCTTTCTTACAAAAGAGTTAGCACCGTCTGCGCCAACAAGCAATCTGCAGCTTAGCACGTCGTCGTTGTCTAGCATTAGCATGGTTTGATTAGGGCCAGCAAGTACCCTTTCAATACCCGCAGTGACTAGATGCACGTTAGGCTGAGCCTCTACTGACTTAGCAAGCGCATTCACCAATGCTTGATTCTCCACGATGACCCCTAGGGTATCGCTCCCCATCTCGTCACATGAAAAATGTATATCACCAAAACTGTCTTTGTCCCACACATGCATTGCTG
>JAXHTT010000099.1:0-14523 GCA_034190055.1 Pseudomonadota bacterium
GTCACCGTAGTCCATCCGATAGATATGGTCTCCTGACAAGATCATAACGTATTTAGGCAGCTCATCACGGATGATGTCGATATTTTGGAATACAGCATCGGCGGTACCTTCATACCAATTGTCGGAGAAACGCTGAGACGCAGGAAGAATCTCAACTGATTCGCCGAGCTCCTTTTTAAAGTGCCCCCAACCTCTGACCAAGTGGCGAATTAAGGAGTGAGACTTGTACTGAGTGACAACGCCAATTCTTCGAATGCCTGAGTTAACACAATTTGATAGGGGAAAGTCGATGATTCTAAATTTACCGCCGAAATAAAGCGCGGGTTTGGCTCGCCAAGTAGTGAGCTCGTGTAGTCTTGAACCTTTCCCCCCAGCTAAGATAAGCGCATATGTATCGCGGGTGAGGTTACTGATGTAACGAGAACTTTGATCTGCCATTTTCTAAAAACTCCTGTAAAAAAGCGATAACCGTGTATCAATAGAAATATAAAGAGAAAACGAGGTGTTGCGATTTGCTGCGCTATCCGTGAGCCGCCCAAGTGAACAGGCTTTGCTGATAACCTAAACCCATATTACACAAGATAATTTATAATAACAGCGTGATTTCATTGCTTTGTGATGAAATGGTTAAATTTTTAAAATTTATGTTGTTTTGTGTTTTCTCTACTAAGCAAGACACCCATCGTAACATCGAGCTTTCCACAAAAAGGAATAAGAAAGACACCCACCCATAAACCGATTACCAACGAATCATAGTTGATGCATCTATTATCACAAGGTATCGAGACAAGGTATCGAGAGACATCCATCTTAAGGTTTTTTCGATAGGATCTTAAAAAGACATCCATTTCACCCGTTGAACGACAGACTTGCAGTTTTTTCTTCATATTTATGAAGACACCCAGCTAGACAAGCAAGCTACTTAAGTTACTAGATCATTGAAATGGCTTTAATTTTGTTCAAAATGGATGGATGGGTGTCAATCTAACGTTAACTTCGGAAAAGTGCTAACGACAACAATAAGTGACAATTGTTAATTAAGTGTTATATTTTGGTGATTGGTTATTTTATGGAGTCTTAGATGGGAGCACTAAAGAAACTTTTAGTTGTGGCTGGCGTAATAATTTTATTGTTTGTCGTTACGAGCTTTTTTATTCCAAATGAGTATAACGTGGAAAGAAGAGTCAATATCAATGCCGAGCCTTCTGAGATATATCCTTATGTTGTTGACCTAAAAGAGTGGCAAAAGTGGGGAGTTTGGTTCAAACGCGATCCAAACATGAAACTTGATTACTTTGGACCTGATAGGGCGATTGGGATGCGTTCGGAATGGGTAAGTGAGACGGAAGGAAATGGTGAAATGGAAATCACGCAACTAGAACACAACAAACGAGTTCTCTATCGGCTGTATTTCCCTGACTTTGACATGGGCTCTTCAGGTGTGGTTGAAATTGAAGCTACGGGCCAGGGCTCTATGGTAACCTGGAGGGATGAAGGGACAGTAGACAATAATCCAATCAACAAATATTTTGCATTAATGGTGGATGGTATGGTTGGTCCGGATTTTGAGGCGGGACTTGAAAATCTAAAAGTACTGGTTGAAAACAACGGTTAGAATGCGCAACCTTTTGATCTGAAAACATATAGATGCCGTATACACCGAATAGTTTACGGTACTTGCCATCGACCATGAAAGAAAAAAAACTCCTCATTGTTGGCCTTTCGCTTAATAAGCTTGCCGACCTGTTGATATCAGCAAAGACAACTTTGACGGCAGTTCTGCTTAGCGTTGGTGCTCCAGTTTGGATGGTGGGATGGTTGGTACCTATCAGAGAGTCGGGTGCGCTGCTTCCTCAAGTGCTCATTAGTATTTATCTTCGAAAACATTCGCAGCGGCATATCGTTTGGCGCATCGGCATGGCAATACAAGCATTTGCTGTAGTTGGTATGCTGTTTTCGGTAATTTTCTTTTCTAGTTTTACAGCAGGCGCTTTACTACTAATTTCTCTTGTATTTCTAAGTTTAGGCCGTTCTGCGTGTTCATTAACTGTTAAAGATATGGAGGCCGATGTCGCAGAAAAAGGAGAGCGCGGAAACCTTATAGGGTTTGCATCAACTATATCTGGGGTAGTCACACTTCTAGTTTCAATACCCTTGGTCGTTATAGATGACAACCTTTCTTCGAACGTACTTTTGCTAATTTTAAGTGGAAGTTTGCTTTCTTTTGTTTTGACCTTGGTATGCGTGTGGCCTATCAAGACAAGTGTAGACACCGGCAGCGACGAGCAAAAAGCATTTAGTATTAACTTTGACTCTACTATTTATAAATTTATTTTTGTAAGAGGGCTTTTTGTGCATTCGGCGCTTGTTGCTCCCTATTTTATGATTGAAAAAAATAGTGACGCCCAAGAGTTACTACCAATCTATATAGCTGCTGAGGCTTTGGCTGCGCTTTTATCTTCGGTCGTTTGGGGCAAGCTTGCTGATAAAAGTGCGAAATTAACGCTGCAACTATCAGGTGTGCTCGCGTTGTGTGCGTGTGGAGGGCTCCTTTACTGGCAATCAGCCTCAATCGCCACATCGGCTTTTTTATTCTTTTTGCTTTCAATAGCCCATACGGGTGTACGAACAGGAAGAAAGACATATAGCTTAGACGTTAAAGACGGGCATCAGCGTACTGAATTAGTTGGTTTTTCTAACACTGCGATAGGAGTAATCTTGTTAGCATTTGGAGCTTTATACGCTGCGCTAACACCTTTTTTACCGTTCTCTGTAGTGTATATCATGGCAGGAGTACTTGTGTTCGCAGTTGTTATGACTGTAATTCTGCCTTCTGAGAAGTAAAGCTACGGTCAAAGCAAAGGGATGCGGATTTCTGTTTGGCCATTCGCTTTCTATTGGTGCGCTTTTTGAATTTTTGCATGGATGCTTTGTCTCCAGCAGCAAAAGAAAAAGTGTTCTCAAAATCATTGATAATTTTGATCCATTGAGCTTCTCCGAGGTCGATTATCTTTATGTTGCTATAATTTTCTTGCTTAGCAGCTCGTACACTGCCATCAAGGAGTAACTTAATAGAGTTATCAAGAAGTTCACAATAGTCGCTTAGAGTGAGGTTTAAGCAGCGGTGGCCGCTATTTACCCTTTGAGTTTTAAACGGCATTAACCCCTTCACAGGTTTGTTATTCAATGCGCTTGAGCCAAGCCTAGTATGTATACTCGTATACAACGAGTTTTGTATATTTGTTGCTGCTTTCGCTCGAATAGGGTTTAAATCAACATAGGCCATACAGGAAAGTAGTGCCTTCTCAGTTAATAATGCTTGTGAACGAAATCGGCCTTCCCAGAACCTTCCTGTACAGTTATCTTCCTCATTGGCTTTTCTCGCAATAAACTCATTCAAGTTTCTCATAAACCAACTAATATCAAAGAGGCGTTTTCTATAAATTTCAGCCGTGACTCTGACCGTATCTAATTCACTATCGCTAAGTAATTCGCCCTTCAAATATTTTTGTGTGAGTAGTGTGCCTTTGTGCATTTTGTGCCACTGCCTTAAAACAGTGTCTACTGGCCAGGCGAGGGCAACACTTTTATTTACGGATAAAACGACATGAACATGGTTGCTCATGACTGCATAAGCACAAATATCTATGGAAAAAATTTTACTTAAGAATAAGAGCCTTTTCTCTACCCATGACTTTCTATGTTCGTAACTAGTATTGGTGCTTCGGTCGTATCCACATAGATAACTTCGTCTTACGCAGCGAGATATGCAGTGATAATAAGGCGTGTCTTGAAGGCTAATAAGGGAATTTCTGCTTTGCGCCATTTTTTCATCCAGCATGGTCATATTATTTGAACAAACCTTATCATTTGCGGTGCTGCTCTGTGACCTGAACTAAAGCGCGGTTTTCACCCCTGCGTGTCAGCCATGGGGAGAGAGCTTACAGAGACATCCATCCGAGAGGAGTTGAAACCTAAAGAAAGTTTGTAGAGACACCCACCCAAATAGTTCCCCTTATACTTAGGGTGGGTGTCTCCACTAGGGATTTCTTAAGGCATGAACATGAGTTCATAGGCCCGTTATGAAAGACTATTTTGCTAAAAGTGCATTGGCTGATTTCGATACGGGCGAGCGACCTAAAATGTCGGAAATATACAACGAAGCTACAAGCAGCTTATTCATGTTGACTCCCGTGGAAATATCCATACCGTTTAACATATACAGGACATCTTCAGTTGCAACGTTACCGCTGGCTCCTTTGGCATAAGGGCAGCCTCCTAGGCCTGCAACAGCCGAATCGATGGTTGACACTCCATACCCTAGCGCCGTGTACAAATTAACTAGTGCCTGTCCATAAGTATCATGAAAGTGGGCCGCAACCTTGCTAACACTAATCTCTTTAAGTACTTCATCAAGCAACAAGCTGGTAGCTTTTGGTGTGCCCACTCCAATGGTATCGCCTAGTGAAACTTCGTAACATCCCATGTTAATCAGTTCCTTGCTTACCTGTGTAACGGCATTCGGAGAAATATGACCTTCATAGGGGCAGCCCATTACACACGAAACATAGCCTCTCACTTTTATATTATTGTGGTTGGCTAGTTCAAACACGTCTTCGAAACGCTTTAAGCTTTCGCTGATTGAGCAGTTTATATTCTTCTGTGAAAAAGACTCAGAGGCTGCACCAAACACAGCAACTTCTTTCACCCCTGACTCTATGGCCGCTTCCAATCCCTTGAGGTTAGGAGTCAACGCTGAATATCGAATACCAGCATCGGTTTCTAGCGCCTTAATAACCTCATCTGAATTTGCCATTTGAGGCACCCATTTGGGTGACACAAAGCTACCAGCCTCAATGCGATTGAGACCGGTTTCGGAGAGAAGCTTTATAAGCTCCCCCTTTTGTTTGGCGCTTAAGGCCTGCTTTTCATTTTGAAGGCCATCTCGGGGGCCCACTTCAACAATGCTTACTTCTTTAGGAAACGTCACACTAAACCTCGGCAGCTTCTTTGGTCGAAAACGCTAATAGCGTGGCCCCACCATCAACTAACTCACCTGGGTTGAAGTAGAACTCTTCTACTGAGCCGTCGTGTGGGGCAATGATGCTATGCTCCATCTTCATTGCTTCCATGACTAAGATTGGATCACCTTTCTTAACCTGCTGACCTTTCTCAACCAAATGCGCAACTATTGTTCCATTCATAGGGGCACTGAAATTGGCATCATCACCATCGCTGTTATCATCACCTAACGAGGCTAGAACTACACTAAACGTAGCATGGGTGTCTTTGTTAAAAAGAGTAAAAACTCCATCATTGTCTGAAAACGAAAACGTTGATTTGTATCCATTAATTGTCGCTTCCAACGTGTTGTTTATGATTTTGCCACTTACTTTGAAGCTTTTGTTATCTACCGTTAGCTCCCAAGCAGGCTCATTACCATATTGTAAATGTTTCACCTCAACACCAATTTCTTCTTGGTCGCAAAGCAACTTTAAAGTTTCTTGGTGAAACCCGTTAGACCGCCACGCACCTGCAGTAGACCATACCGATGGGGTTCTATTGTTTAATGCAACTTTTCTGGTTAAAAGCGAAAGTAATGCCATTGTTGGGATGTTGGCATGGGTGTCTTTGCTAGCACTAGCTACAGGAGCAAATAAGGAATCATTATGTTTTTCTATAAATGTAGTTGTAAGCTCGGCAGCGACGAATGCAGGGTGGGAGGCGACACGCTTGAGGAAGTCAATATTCGTACTTACACCGTCTATATAGTAATCACCTAGCGCACTAATAAGTCGCTTAAGCGCTATCTCACGGTTTTCTCCCCAAACTACAAGCTTGGCAATCATAGGGTCATAAAATACGCTTACCTCATCACCTTCAACAACACCAGTATCAACGCGAACTACGTTATTCTCTTTTGGTGTACGCAACAAGCAAAGAGTGCCGGTGGAGGGGAGAAACTCATTGTTTGGTTCTTCAGCATAAATACGTGCTTCGAATGCGTGTCCTGTTAACGTTAGTTCATTTTGTTGCTTAGGAAGTGGCTTGCCTTCGGCAATAGTTAATTGCCAGTGAACCAAGTCTTCTCGCGTAATCATTTCTGTCACAGGGTGTTCAACCTGCAAGCGCGTATTCATTTCCATGAAGTAAAATGAATCGTCTTCGTCAAGTAAAAACTCAACCGTTCCAGCACCTACGTAGTTAATGGCTTTTGCCGCAAGAATCGCCGCTTCGCCCATTTTCTCTCTTACTGACTGAGACATGTTAGGAGCAGGTGCTTCTTCAATAATCTTTTGGTGACGACGCTGAACAGAGCAATCACGCTCGAAAAGATATACTCCGTTACCATGGGTGTCACAGAACACTTGTATTTCAACATGACGAGGTCGAGTTAGGTATTTCTCAACCAGCATGTGGTCGTCACCAAAGCTGGCCATCGATTCACGTTTAGCTGCGTTT
Source organism: Pseudomonadota bacterium (assembly GCA_034190055.1). Classification (GTDB taxonomy): domain Bacteria; phylum Pseudomonadota; class Gammaproteobacteria; order Enterobacterales; family Alteromonadaceae; genus Alteromonas. Next base: position 6,463 of record JAXHTT010000099.1, read on the forward strand.
AAAGCTTGGGAAAACTCTTTTTCGCTCCAAACTTGGCGCATACCTTTACCGCCACCGCCAGCCGCGGCTTTTAACAGAACAGGATAGCCCATTTCATCGGCAGCAGCTTTTAATACAGCTTCACTCTGTTCGTCACCATGATAGCCCGGCACTAACGGCACGCCTGCTTTTTCCATAATGCTTTTTGCAGCAGATTTAGAGCCCATCGCCTCTATTGCTGATGCAGGCGGGCCTACAAAGATAATATTGTTTTCTGCACACAGATTGGCAAATTCAGCGTTTTCAGATAGAAAGCCATAGCCTGGGTGAATTGCATCTACACCTAGTTCTTTCGATTTCTTAATAATGAGATCACCACGTAAATAGCTTTCTTTTGACGGAGATGGTCCTAGGTAAACCGCTTCGTCAGCTATATGAACATGAAGTGCATTCTTATCGGCGTCTGAGTAAACAGCTACAGTTTTTATACCTTGTGCGTTGGCTGTCTTTATAACGCGGCAGGCTATTTCGCCACGGTTTGCAATTAGTAATTTATTTATCATTCTTTACCTCCACCCATGACGCATTGCGCTTTTCTAAAAAGGCTGACAGACCTTCTTGACCTTCATCAGAGGTTCTTACTTGTGCAATAAGCTTACTCGTTTTTGTGAGAAGGGCATTGTCAATTTCTTGCATTGACACCCACTGCACTAAGTCTTTTGCTTTAGCTACTGCCTTGGGGCCGTTTTTCAGTATGTTTGATACAATGTCATCTATTGTGCTATCTAGCTCGTCTTCAGTTACTGATTCGCTTAATAGCCCTAGTCGTCGTGCTCTGCGCGCAGAGAATACTTCAGCGGTTTGAAAGTAGCGTCTACACACACGAGCGCCCATCGCTTCAACAACGTAAGGGCTGATAGTTGCTGGAATGAGGCCTATTTTAACTTCGCTTAAGCAAAATTTACTGAGCTTACTGCCAATAGCAATATCGCAACATGCAATTAGACCAACTGCGCCTCCAAAGGCTGCGCCTTGTACTCGCGCTATTGTTGGCTTTGGCATTTTATAAAGTGTCTGCAACATCGTAGCTAATGCAAGGGCATCGCTTTCATTTTGCGCTTCGGTATAACTGGCCATTTTTTTCATCCAGTTAAGATCGGCGCCAGCGCTAAAACTTTTACCTTCTGCTCTTAAAACAAGCGCACGAACATTCTCGTCTTCACCCGCTTTTTTAAACAAACGAGTCAGCTCGATTATCATTTCGTCGTTGAAGGCATTATGTTTATCAGCCCTGTTTAAGGTGACAGTGGCAATGTTTCTTTCGTCTACGCTGTAAATAACTGATTGTTCCATAACACAAGTTCCTACATTCTAAATATACCAAATTGGGTGTCTTCGATAGGCTTGTTAAGTGTCGCTGAAAGCGATAGACCTAGCACTAATCGAGTATCCGCAGGGTCGATCACGCCATCGTCCCAGAGTCTTGCAGATGCATAGTATGGATGCCCTTGTTTTTCGTAAGTGTCGATGACAGGTTGTCTAAATGCCTTTTCTTCTTCTGCAGACCATGACTCGCCTGAGCGCTCTTTTTGGTCGCGCTTAACTTGTGCGAGAACACCTGCTGCTTGCTCACCGCCCATTACAGAAATTCGAGCATTTGGCCACATGAAAAGGAAGCGTGGGTCATAGGCTCTGCCACACATGCCGTAGTTACCTGCACCAAAACTTCCGCCAATAAGCACAGTGAGTTTTGGAACGTTCGCGCATGCTACAGCGGTTACCATTTTGGCACCGTGTTTCGCGATCCCACCATGTTCGTATTGCTTACCAACCATAAAGCCGGTGATATTTTGTAAAAACACGAGGGGGATTTTTCGCATCGCGCATAGTTCGACAAAATGAGCACCTTTGAGCGCACTTTCACCGAACAGTATACCGTTGTTCGCAACAATGCCGACTGGGAAACCAAATATGCGTGCGAAACCACAAACAAGAGTGGTGCCATAGAGGGGTTTAAACTCATCAAAATCTGAATCATCGACGATTCGAGCAATAATTTCTCTCACGTCATAAGTCTGACGGCTATCTGCAGGCACAATGCCGTATATCTCTTTTGTGTCGTAGCGCGGTGGTTTCACCTCGGCCACATCTAGGCATTCTGGCTTCTTTCTGTTTAGTCTGGAGATAGCATTTCGGGCTAAAGAAAGTGCATGATGATCGTTGTTGGCTAAGTGATCAGCAACCCCGGATATCCGAGTATGGACGTCACCGCCTCCCAGCTCTTCTGCGGTAACTACTTCCCCAGTTGCAGCTTTAACAAGTGGTGGTCCTCCTAAGAAGATAGTCGCCTGCTCTTTAACGATAATACTTTCATCAGCCATAGCTGGAACATAAGCTCCGCCCGCCGTGCACGACCCCATTACTACTGCAATTTGAGGAATATTCTTAGCAGACATATTAGCCTGGTTGAAGAATATACGGCCAAAGTGCTCCCTGTCAGGGAATACATCATCTTGGCGCGGCAAGTTAGCGCCACCTGAATCTACAAGATAGATACACGGAAGGTTATTTTGCTCCGCGATAGTTTGTGCTCTAAGATGTTTTTTAACGGTGAGAGGGTAATAGGTACCGCCTTTAACGGTGGCATCGTTTGCAACAATCATACATTCGATACCAGAAACAATCCCTATGCCCGCAACAACTCCTGCACAGGGCACATAGTCGTCGTAAACTTCCCAAGCAGCCAATTGACCTATTTCAAGGAATGAAGTGTCTGGATCGATAAGTGCGTTTATTCGATCACGTGGTAGAAGCTTCCCTCGCGAAACGTGGCGCTGCGCTGCTTTTTCGCCGCCACCCTGGCAAATTTGTTCTATTTTCTCGACAAGATCATTTACCTGAGCCTGCATATGTTCGGCGTTTGCGATAAATGTTTCAGACTTCGTATTAATACTTGAGCGAAGAACGGGCATAACCCCTCCTTTTATTGGGCGCTCGCGACAACATCGCGATAACCACTAGTTAGCAAGATGGTTAGCATGACACCCATACTAGGCGCTTTGGCTGCGGTGGGTGTCTTTGCAATTCTAATAAAGTTCAGCTTTTCTAAATTTCTTTATGTAGAGTAGGGTGGGTGTCTTGCTAAATTCTATGAAACAAGGAACGTCTAAATTTTCCTTGTTTCAAACAAATTATTTTCCACCCTAAACTCCGTATCATTTAGATTCGTTAAATAGCTCGCGGCCTATAAGCATTCGGCGAATTTCGGACGTTCCCGCGCCAATTTCATAAAGCTTGGCATCACGTAGAAGGCGACCAGTGGGGTATTCGTTGATGTAGCCATTTCCACCAAGTAGCTGAATGGCATCCAATGCCATTTTAGTTGCTAGCTCTGCTGAGTAGAGAATAGCGCCAGCTGCATCTTTACGTGTTGTTTCACCGCGATCGCAGGATTGTGCAACGGTATAAACATAGGCGCGTGCAGCATTCATTTGTGTATACATATCAGCAACTTTGCCTTGTACTAGCTGAAATTGACCAATTGATTGACCAAACTGCTGACGGTCATGAATGTAAGGAACTACGATATCCATGCACGACTGCATAATGCCTAGCGGGCCACCTGATAAAACAAGACGCTCATAATCTAGGCCGCTCATAAGTACGCGAACGCCTTCACCTTCTTTGCCGAGAATATTTTCAGCGGGTACCTCGCAATCTTCGAACACTAGCTCACAAGTGTTCGACGAGCGCATACCGAGTTTGTCGAGTTTTTGCGCGCGGCTAAAGCCTGGGAAATCACGCTCCACAATGAACGCTGTGATACCTTTCGGGCCGGCGTCAGGGTCAGTTTTTGCATAAATAACAAAGGTGTGTGCATCAGGACCGTTCGTTATCCACATTTTATTGCCGTTGAGAATGTACTTGTCGCCGCGCTTTTCGGCTTTTAATTTCATGCTAACAACGTCAGAGCCTGCATTAGGTTCACTCATTGCAAGTGCACCAATGTGTTCACCGCTTACTAATTTCGGCAAATACTTTTCACGTTGAGCGTCGTTACCATTTTTGAAGATTTGATTTACGCAAAGGTTTGAATGAGCGCCATAGCTCAACCCGATCCCACCTGATGCGCGGCTAACTTCTTCCATCGCGATAGTGTGGGCGAGATAGCCCATATCAGAGCCACCGTACTGTTCTGATACGGTCACACCAAGTAGACCCATATCACCGAGCTTAGTCCACAATTGATTTGGGAATTGGTTGTCTGCGTCTGCTTGTTCAGCAAGAGGAGCAATCTCATTTTGTGCAAATTGATAGACCTGGTCACGTAACATCTCGATGTCTTCGCCAAGTCCAAAATTTAAAGTAGGATAGGAGGTGTTCATGCGATATTTCCTCGTTTTAATTCTGCGAGTTCTTCACGGCAACGTGCTTCAACATCATCCAGCTCTGTCATTAACATCTGAATATCTTCTAATTGTTGTTTAAGCACCGCTCTTTTTTGCTCAGTCATTTCAAGCATGGCTTCTAACTGAATGGCTGAGTTGGGGTTAGTGTCGTACATGTCGAATAGTGTCTTGACTTCAGCAAGGGAAAAACCCAAACGCTTTCCGCGTAAGATAAGTTTTAAGCGCACTCTATCTTTATTTAAATAAACGCGATTTTGCCCGGTTCTTGACGGTGACATTAGCCCCTGCTCTTCGTAAAAACGAATTGAGCGAGGAGTAATGTCAAACTCGCGCGCGAGTTCGCCTATTGCATATGTTGTTTCGTCATCGTACTTGCTCATTACATGTACCTTGTTTTTAGCGCTGTTTAACACCCTTGTTCTTAGCGTGGGTGTCACTGTAATTAATTTTGCTGTACAGGGTGGGTGTCTTTGCAATTACACTATTGTTTTTAAGCAGCGTATTTTTATACCGCCATATTAAAACGTAGTGTTTGGTTGACAGTCACTTGGTACAGGTTTACGTTAACGTTAATTACATTTTACGTTAAGGTAAAGTAACATTTTGCTAACGTCAATTTTTCACGGTGAAGGTAAAGCTTAGACGCAAGTAGAGGTGTTTACTTTTGTATACATCTAAGTGAATTTCTTCACTTAACTTTATAATTTAAATGAATTTTAAGGGCACAGTTATGAGTAACGATTCAGTAGTTATTGTCGCTGCTAAGCGCACACCAATGGGTGGTTTTAACGGTAATTTGTCTTCACTTGCTGCGACCAAACTTGGAGAAGTTGCGATTAAAGCAGTGTGCGAAGAGATGGATGTCTCTGCAATTGATGAAGTCATCATGGGGTGTGTATTACCTGCTGGACTTGGTCAATCTCCTGCACGACAAGCGTCACTTGGGGCGGGGCTTCCATTAAGCGCAGGTGTTACAACGATTAACAAAGTATGTGGCTCGGGCTTAAAAGCGGTAATGATGGCGCATGACTTAATCAAAGCAGGCAGTGCGACTGCAGTTGTTGCAGGCGGGATGGAAAGTATGAGCAATGCGCCATACATGTTGCCAAAAGCAAGAGCGGGTTATCGCATGGGTCATGGTCAAGTGCTTGACCACATGATGTTAGACGGGCTAGAAAATGCTTATGATGGCAAAGCAATGGGGTGTTTCGCGCAAGATACTGCCGATGAAGAAAACATATCTCGCGGCGAAATGGATGAGTTTGCATTAAGCTCGCTTTCAAAAGCTCATGAAGCAATTAATAGCGGTACATTCGTTGATGAGATAGTGCCGGTAACAATCTCATCTAGAAAGGGTGACACCGTGGTTGATACCGATGAAGGCCCGGGTTCGGCACGTCCTGAAAAAATACCAACTTTAAGACCTGCTTTCAAAAAAGACGGCACGGTCACCGCGGCAAACTCAAGCTCGATTTCTGATGGTGCTGCAGCCCTTGTTGTAATGAGTGAGAGTAAAGCGAAAGAGCTTGGTTTAGCGCCACTGGCACGTGTAGTTGCTCATGCTACAAATTCTATTGAACCTGAAAACTTTACTGTGGCACCTGTAGGAGCAATGGAAAAAGTGTTGGATAAAGCAGGCTGGACAAAAGAAGAAGTTGATTTGTTTGAGATTAATGAAGCTTTTGCAATGGTGACTATGCTGGCCGTCAAGAAACTCGGGCTTGATGAAAATAAAGTGAATGTAAAAGGTGGAGCATGTGCACTGGGCCATCCAATCGGTGCATCAGGCGCACGTATTTTGGTAACGCTTTTACATGCGCTTAAGCAACGCGGCGGCCAAAAAGGTATTGCATCTTTGTGTATAGGTGGTGGCGAAGGCGTAGCACTAGCTGTTGAAATGCTTTAAACATAGCTCAGCGATAACATGTCAAAAAATTAATCATAGAGTGCCCCATTTACTTAGCACTCTATGATTTAATTAAAATAAAAATCATCATTATGAAATTTCCCATCAAAGCTATCTCCCCATTAACAATTGCTGTGCTAGCGGTGCTTTTTGCCGCCGTAGATACACAAGCAACTTCACTTCAGAATGAGAGTGGCGTTGTAAATAACAATGTAATTTACAATGACACCCATGCTAACTCGAATTTTGACCGTGGAGCACAACAGCTTTCTTTTACAATGGGTGTCACCCAAACAACGCCGAATTACCAAGACACCCATGTTAATAAACCGAAATTGGTTCCGAAAAACGCTTCGAATGACACCCATGCAAAAAAGTTCGCGAGCACAAAACCACGGCTGCTGACTCAAGTGCCATATCCCGCGTTGGGTGTCTTGCCAACGTCAGAACCGGACGATCAATTCAGCTACGGCGACGACCCGCTTCAGGCTGTGTATATATGGCATGGCCGGGGTGGGGATGAAAATGAGTTCGCTGGGGATGCCGTCATATTCGTCCATGGCGGATGTTGGCTTAATGCATACGGCTTCGACCATGCTAAAGGGTTCTATCATGCGTTGGCAGAACTTGGAATGGGTGTCTATGCAATGGAGTATAGGCGCGTTGGCGATGAAGGCGGAGGCTGGCCTGGTAGTTTGGAAGATGTAATTAAAGCTGTGAGGGCATCAATTGAGAATATTGAAGCTACAGGCGGTAGCGGCGACATATACTTGGTGGGGCATTCCGCAGGTGGGCACCTAGGGCTATTGGCTGCGCAGGCTCTTTCAGAAAGCGATGTGAGAAAAGCCATCAAGAAGGTCGTAGGGCTTGCCGCTATAACGAATCTGCAAAGTTATGCACTTGGCGAAAACAGCTGTCAGACAGCCACGCCGCAATTTATGGGGGGGATGCCATCCGATGACAAACGTGCATATAAAGTGGCCACACCTAATGTCGCTGATATCACACCCCCGGTAATATTACTGCAAGGCGAAGAAGATAGTATTGTTCCCAAACATCACGCTTCAGTACCTGGTGCCAGAAACAGAATAATAAAAAACGGCGGTCATTTCGACTGGCTACACCCTGAATCAACATCCTTTGATGCTTTACTTGAGGTTTTAAGTCACCATGATAAATAAGGTTTTTTCTGCTAAGCAGCTCGATGAGAAAGACCCCCTTTTTAGCAAGGCGGACGAATTCGCGCTGCCAAATGATACTATTTATCTTGACGGTAACTCTCTTGGGCCCTTGCCGAAAAAAGCGGAAGAGCGTGCTAGCGAGGTCGTAAAAACACAATGGGGTGAAGGCCTTATTACAAGCTGGAACAAGCACCAGTGGATTTCATTACCACAGCAAGTGGGTGACAAAATTGGCACGCTCATTGGTGCCAAGCAAGGGCAAGTAATATGTTGCGATTCGATATCAATCAACTTATTTAAGGTGCTTAGCGCTGCCTTGAAAATGCACCCTGAAAGAAAAGTTATCGCCACCACCAGAGATAATTTCCCTACCGACATTTATATGGTTCAAGGTTTGCTCGATTTGCTGGGCGATGAATACAGCATTCGGTATATAGATGAAAATAGTGTTGGTGCCCAGCTTGATGAAGATATCGCAGTGCTGATGTTGACTCAGGTAAACTTTAGAAGTGGTTTGAAGCTTGATATGAAGGGCATTACTGAGCAGGCGCAGAATAAAGGCATTCTTACGCTTTGGGACTTGGCG